>NZ_JBWKNR010000011.1:0-246726 GCF_059415665.1 Pseudomonas sp. GW821-FHT10B02
CTAACTCGTTGAATCTCAAGGAGTTTTCCGTTCCGACTGCGCCGGAAGTGGGGCGAATTATAGAGAGATTAAACGGGCCGTCAAGGACTTATTTACGCTTTTGTTGCAGAAGCTGCTTTTCGACCCGCAAGGCGCGGAATTCGCTTGGCAAACAGCGGGATACGCAGCGCCAGCAGTAAGGCGCCAATGCCCGCATAAACAGCCCACTCCTTAAGGTCGGCCCGCACAACCCAAAGAAAGTGCAACAAACCCAAGGCAAGAATTACATAGACCAACTTGTGAAGCTTCTTCCAACGCGCTCCCAGACGTCGCTGACTGTAACGATTGGATGTTACGGCCAAAGCCAGCAATCCAACAAAGCCCAATGCCCCGACAATGATATAGGGTCGCTTGCTCAGCTCCACGCCCAACTGCCCCCAGTCCAACCCCAGCACGAAGACCATATACGAGGTCATGTGCAGCACTATATAAGCAAAGCACCACAACCCTAACTGCCGGCGCGAAACGATCCACCCCGCCCAACCGGTCAAACGCTGCAGCGGTGTCATGCTCAGAGTGATCAGCAGAAAGATCAGCGCGCCCAGCCCCAGCCGGTCGACGAGGATCTTGCCGGGATCCGGTCCCAGCGCATTCATGGCCGCCTCGTATAGCCACCACAACGGCCAGATGCTGGCCAGGACAAAGATGCCGAGTCGAAACAGTGGATAGCGCATCAATAGTTCTTCCGCAGATCAAGCCCGCTATAAAGCCCCGCCACTTCCTCGGCGTAGCCGTTGAACATCTGGGTAGGACGCACATTGGGACTGAACAGCCCGCTGGGCAGGCGCCGCTCCCGGGCCTGGGTCCAGCGCGGGTGATCTACCTCGGGATTGACGTTGGCGTAGAAGCCATATTCCTCTGGCGCGATGGCCTGCCAGGTAGTACGCGGCTGCTCCGCCACCAGGCTGATACGCACAATCGACTTGATACTCTTGAAGCCGTACTTCCAAGGCACCACCAAGCGTAACGGCGCCCCATTCTGATTGGGCAACTCGCGTCCATACATGCCAACGGCCAGAATCGCCAAAGGATTCATCGCCTCATCCAGACGCAAGCCCTCTACATAAGGCCAGTCGATAAGGGCGAAGCTGGAGCGCTGCCCCGGCATGCTCTTGGGATCCTGCAGTGTTTCGAAGCGAATGAAGCGCGCCTTCGAGGTTGGTTCTACCTGCTTGAGCAGAGTCGACAGTGGAAAGCCAAGCCAGGGAATGACCATGGACCAGGCCTCGACGCAACGCAGGCGATAGATACGCTCCTCCAGCTGATAAGGCTGAATGAAGTCTTCCAGCGCATAGCGCCCAGGCTTGCTCACTTCGCCGTCAATCACCACCGTCCAGGGTTCGGTCTTCAGGCTGCCGGCATTGGCTGCCGGATCGCCCTTGTCGGTACCGAACTCATAGAAGTTGTTGTAGTGAGTGGCATCTTTATAGGGGGTGATCGCCTCCCCCGGCGCAGTAACCGCCTGCCAGCGGGTCGCCGCCAGTTTGTCACTGAACCAGGCGGGCGCCGCGCCCGCCTCGGCATCGGCATCGGCGTAGCGCGACATTTCAGCAGCGCCAGCCCATCGAGGCAGTGCGCAAACCGCCAATGTAGCCGCCGTACCGCCGAGCAAGGCACGGCGCGAGACATACAGGGATTCTGGAGTGACGTCCGCTTCGCGGCAATCGGAGGCTTTGGACAGCTTGATGAGCATGATGGCTCCGTAGAACTGGAGGGCTGATGCACCAGTAGACTACGGAGCCCGAGCGAAATTACATCACTCGACGTTTTTACGCCGACGCATGCGCAACAGGTATTGCACAGGACCGGAGGCCGCATAGCCGAGGAACACCAGCAGCAGAATGCGTGGTGGATCACTGAAGACTACCGCGAACACCAGCACTACGGCGAGGATCGCTACGAACGGCACGCGCCCTTTGAGATCCAGCTCCTTGAAGCTGTTGTATTTGATGTTGCTGACCATCAGCATGCCCGCCGCGGCCACCAGCAACGCCACCAGGAACGAAAGCTTCGAACCCTGGATGCCAAAGTCACTGAAAGCCCAGACGGTACCGGCCACCACGCCGGCCGCTGCCGGGCTGGCCAGACCGATGAAGTAGCGTTTGTCGGCCGTGCCGACCTGGGTGTTAAAGCGCGCCAGACGCAATGCAGCACCAGCGACATAGATGAAGGCGACCATCCAGCCGACCTTGCCCATGTCACCCAGGGCCCAGCCGAACGCCAGCAACGCAGGCGCCACACCAAAGGCAACCATGTCCGACAGCGAGTCGTACTCGGCACCGAAGGCGCTTTGGGTGTTGGTCATGCGTGCAACACGGCCATCGAGGCCGTCGAGCACCATCGCGACAAAAATGGCAATGGCGGCAAATGCGAAGTACTTGCTCGCTTCACGCGGATCGCCAGCGCTCAGGGCAGCCTGGGCACTCATGGAATTGATGATGGAATAGAAACCGGCGAACAGGTTCGCGGTGGTGAACAGGTTGGGCAGCAGATAGATACCGCGATGCCGAACCTTGCGTCCTTCGGCGTCATGCCCTTCTTCAACATGCTCATCGATCGGTAGCAGGCTTTCGGCGTCAGAGGCCTTGTTCGGCTCTTCGGGACGTTCGCTCATGGACATTACCTTGCAACGGTGTGGAAAGTTTCGACAGAGGTCTGCGACGAGGGTTCGCCGACAGACGATGAAGCTTTATACCAGAAGCTGACCGCCTAAACGAAAAAACGCGGCCGAAGCCGCGTTTTCATCGCATCAAAAGCCGATTAGTTCTTGGCTTTGTCGACGATTTTGTTGGCTGCGATCCAAGGCATCATCGAGCGCAGTTGCTCGCCGATGACTTCGATGCCATGAGCGGCGTTGTTACGGCGCTTGGCGGTCATCGATGGGTAGCCGGTAGCACCTTCGCTGATGAACATCTTGGCGTACTCGCCGTCCTGGATGCGCTTCAGAGCGTTACGCATGGCCTGACGGGATTCGGCGTTGATGACTTCAGGGCCGGTCACGTACTCGCCGTATTCGGCGTTGTTGGAGATCGAGTAGTTCATGTTGGCGATACCGCCTTCGTACATGAGGTCAACGATCAGCTTCAGTTCGTGCAGGCACTCGAAGTAGGCCATTTCTGGCGCGTAGCCCGCCTCAACCAGGGTTTCGAAGCCAGCTTTGACCAGCTCGACGGTACCACCGCACAGAACAGCCTGCTCGCCGAACAGGTCGGTTTCGGTCTCGTCCTTGAAGGTGGTTTCGATGATGCCGGTACGGCCGCCACCAACGCCAGCGGCGTAGGACAGTGCGACGTTCTTGGCATTGCCCGAGGCGTCCTGGTAGATAGCGATCAGGTCAGGAATACCGCCGCCTTTGACGAACTCGGAACGCACGGTGTGACCTGGCGCTTTTGGCGCGATCATGATCACGTCCAGATCAGCGCGTGGCACAACCTGGTTGTAGTGGATGGCAAAACCGTGGGAGAAGGCCAGGGTGGCGCCTTTCTTGATGTTCGGTTCAATTTCGTTCTTGTACAGCTGGCCTTGGAATTCGTCCGGGGTCAGGATCATGACCAGGTCGGCAGCCGCAACGGCAGAAGCCACATCGGCAACTTTCAGGCCGTGAGCTTCGGCTTTGGCAACGGTAGCCGAGCCTTTACGCAGACCGACAGTGACATCCACACCGGAGTCTTTCAGGTTGCACGCTTGAGCGTGACCCTGTGAGCCGTAACCGATGATGGCAACTTTTTTGCCCTGGATGATCGAAAGGTCGCAGTCTTTGTCGTAGAAAACTTTCATGAACATACCCCTGTTATCTCGGCCCGATAGGGCCATCGCTAATTTTTTGAGTTAGATGCTGAGCACTTTGTCGCCACGGGCAATGCCGGTAACGCCGCTGCGCACTGTTTCGAGAATGGACGCGGTACCGATGGCCTGAATGAAGCTGTCAAGCTTGTCGCTGGCGCCAGTCAGCTGCACGGTGTAGACGCTGCTGCTGACATCGACGATCTGCCCACGATAGATATCGGTGGTGCGCTTGATCTCGGCACGCTGTGCGCCCGTGGCCTTGATCTTGACCAGCATCAGTTCACGTTCGATGTGCGCGCTTTCCGAGAGGTCGACCAGCTTGACGACTTCAACCAGCTTGTTCAGGTTTTTGGTGATCTGCTCGATCACCTCATCATGACCGACCGTGGTCAACGTCAGACGCGACAGGGTCGGGTCTTCGGTCGGGGCTACGGTCAGGCTTTCGATGTTGTAGTTACGCTGCGAGAACAGACCAACCACGCGAGACAAGGCACCGGGTTCGTTTTCCAACAGCAGGGAAATAATGTGCCGCATGATTAGGTACGCTCCGTCTTGCTCAGCCACATGTCGCGCATAGAGCCGTCTTTGATCTGCATCGGGTAGACGTGTTCGCTGTTGTCGACCTGGATGTCGATGAACACCAGGCGGTCTTTCATCGCGAACGCTTCTTCGAGCTTGGGCTTGAGGTCTTTCAGGCTGGTGATACGGATGCCCACGTGACCATAGGCTTCAGCCAGCTTGACGAAGTCAGGCAGCGATTCCATATAGGAGTGCGAGTGACGGCTGTTGTAGGCCATGTCCTGCCACTGGCGGACCATACCCAATACACCGTTGTTCAGGTTGACGATCTTCACCGGCAGGTCGTACTGCAGGCAGGTCGACAGCTCCTGAATGTTCATCTGGATGCTGCCCTCGCCGGTGACGCAGGCAACGTCCTGGTCCGGGAAGTTCAGCTTGACACCCATGGCCGCCGGGAAACCGAAGCCCATGGTGCCCAGACCACCGGAGTTGATCCAGCGGTTGGGTTTGTTGAAGCGGTAGTACTGCGCCGCGAACATCTGGTGCTGCCCCACATCGGAAGTGATGAAGGCATCGCCCTTGGTCACTTCGCAGAGGGTCTCGATCACGGTCTGCGGCTTGATGACGTTACCGTCGCCCTTGTCATAAGGGAACATGTCACGATCACCGCGCCACTCTTCGATCTGCTTCCACCAGGCATCCATCGCAGCTTTTTCCGGCTGCTCGCCGATTTCGCGCAGGGTCGCAACCATTTCGGTCAGGACGCTCTCGACCGGACCAACAATCGGCACGTCGGCCTTGATGGTCTTGGAGATCGACGCCGGATCGATATCGATGTGGATAACCTTGGCGTTCGGGCAGAACTTGGCCGGACCGTTGACCACACGGTCGTCAAAGCGCGCACCGACGGCGAAAATCACATCGGCGTGGTGCATGGCCAGGTTGGCGGTGTAGCTGCCGTGCATACCGAGCATGCCGAGGAACTGGCGATCGGTACCCGGATAGCCACCCAGCCCCATCAGGGTATTGGTGACTGGCAGATTGAGCATCTGCGCGATCTCGGTCAGGGCAGCCGAGCCGCCACCGAGGATCACGCCGCCACCGGCGTAGACCACTGGACGTTTGGCAGCCAGGAGCATTTCAGCTGCTTTGCGGATCTGCCCCGAGTGACCACGGACAGCCGGGCTGTAAGAGCGCAGCTTGACCTTTTTCGGGTAGACGTATTCGAACTTTTCCGCCGGGTTGGTCATGTCTTTCGGGATATCGACCACCACCGGACCCGGACGACCAGACTGCGCCAGGTAGAAGGCTTTTTTCAGGACTTCCGGGATTTCCGAGGCATGTTTGATCATGAAGCTGTGCTTCACGATCGGCCGGGAAATACCGATCATGTCGGTTTCCTGGAAGGCATCGGTACCTACCATGGTGCTAGGCACCTGGCCGGAAAGGATAACCATCGGAATGGAGTCCATGTACGCAGTGGCAATACCGGTAATAGCATTGGTTGCGCCCGGACCGGAGGTTACCAGTACCACGCCGGCCTTGCCGGTGGCACGGGCGTAACCGTCCGCCATATGGGTAGCCGCCTGCTCGTGACGAACCAGGATGTGGCTTACTTCCGGTTCTTTGAACAGGGCATCGTAAACATGCAGGAGAGCACCACCAGGGTACCCGTAGATGTGCTTAACGCCTTCGTCACGCAAAAAGCGGACGACCATCTCAGCGCCAGATAAAAGCTCCACGTTGTTCACCTCTAAAACGCCAGAATACCGCCCACGGTGGACGGGTCTTAATAGGTTTACTGCCAAGCAGAGCATGAGCGACGGAATCGCCGACTACGTCAGCACTGACTGAGCAAGTATTGGGAGCGCCCCAAAGTGTTGCGGGGTTTTCCCACCCAGCGCGAGGTAACGCGTTGCGGGGTGTAACAGGTCGGCGCGGGTGTGCGCCTCATGATCTGCTTAGCGGGTCTGCTTCTGGCAGTCCCTCTACAGCGGAATCTGGATTCTTCTTTTTCGGCGCGCGCAAGTCAAGAAAAATTATTGCCAATTTAGCGCAAGGACGAACTACAGCCACCACTAATGCTAGCGACAGCAGCAGAAAAACCAACATTACAAACAAAAAGAGCCACAAACTGTGGCTCCAAGGGTGAAAAGAGGGAAATTCAGGCAGATGGACTGATCAATTGGTCAAACTCTGCTAGCAGCCTGCGTAGCTCGCGGCTTTCCTCCGGGCGATCGGCATAAACCGTTTCAGCCATGACCAGGATCCCGGAGGCGTTTGGCAGCGCCAGGCCCTTCTCGAGAATCTCTTTCATTTTCGGCAGGAAAATCCACTGCAGCCACTGATCGAAGTTCATGCTGTCGACAGCAAAAGGCACAGTGCTGGCCAGTGCCTGGGCACTGGGCGCGGTCTCACTCCACCAACCCTGGGCGTGCAGCTCGTGCTCGATCAGCAACAGGTGATCGGCGATATCCAGAATGCGCGGGTCCATTACAGGTTGACCTGGGCTTTCTGCCGCGCCAGCGCCGCACCTGCCGAGTCGCCCTGCTTCTCGCGTGCCTGGGCAATGATGCCCCACAGGCCTGCTTGCAGGTCGGGGCGGCCGTTGGCATAAGTCAGGGCACGGCGGGCAAGCTGTTCCGATTGCGCTGCATCGCCCTGAGCCAGGCGCACCTGGGCCAGACGGTAAAGCACCTGCGGCTCGCGCGGGGCGATACGCTGGGCACGCTCAAGGCTCGACGAGGCACCGTTGTAATCACCACTGCCCTGCTGTTGCTGGGCGGTAGTCAGCAGCGCCAGCACCGGGCCGTCGAGCTGCTCGTCAGCCGACAGGCCACCACTGACCGCGCCGCTGCGCGGAATGCCACTAGGCGCGCTCGGAGCGCTAGTGCTCGGCATGGTGTAGCTGCCGGCATTGGTCGAACCGCTATCGAATGGCACCGAACTGCTTGGCCCCGGTGTAATCGGACCGGTGCTGATCGGCGCAGACGCCGTCGAAGCCGGGAATGTCTGAATCGGTGCCGCACCCGCGCCCTGCGGGACCATCACGGTGACACCGGAGTCCTGCGGCACGGCTTGGGCCTGACGAGTACCGGCGTTGACCTGGGCACCACGACTGGCCGTGACCCGTTCGCTATTGGACACGCGCGTACTCGAGTCGACCACGGGAATCGAGCCACGCTGAACGTTGGCGCAACCGTTGAGCAAAGCCAGTGCCGTCAAGGCAGGAATCCACCACTTGTTCACTTCACACCCTCTTTGCTTAATTCATCCAGCCCTTGACCCAGTCCATGACGGACTCGGCGGGATCCTGCGTGCCGCCACAGGCGGCGCCGGCAGGCGGCTCACTGCCGCGAATATACGGCATCTGTACTGCGCCCGGGCAACTGCTGTCGGAGCCCTGCCCGGAGTGTGGATCAATCCAGGCCTGGACCACGTTGTCAGGCAACGGCATGTCCAGCGGCAACGGGTCGGCCTTGCGCATGAAACTGGTCCAGACCTGCAGGGCACCGGTGGCACCGGTGAACGGCGTCTTGCCATTATCGTCCCGACCGAGCCAGACCACCGCCAGCAGATCCTGGCTGAAACCTGCGAACCAGCTGTCACGCGAATCGTTACTGGTACCGGTCTTGCCCGCCAGGTTCAACGAACTTGGCAATACACTGTAGACCGAGCGGCCGGTGCCTTCGCGCATCACCCGCTGCATGGCGTTCTGAACCAGATAGATCGCCCCCGGATCGAAGCTCTGCTGGATCTGGAACGGATAACGCTTGAGCGGTTCGCCCTCGGCGGTCAGTACACTGCGGATGCCGCGCATTGGCGTATTGAAACCACCGTTGGCCAGGGTCTGGTACATGGTCGCAACCTGCATCGGCGACATGCCGCCGGCACCCAGCAGCATCGACGGGAAGGCCGGCCAATCGACATTCACACCCAGCCGCCCAATGGTTTTGAGTACATTCGGCACGCCCAGTTCCAGACCGAGCTTGGCCGTCGACAGGTTGTAGGAGTTGGCCAGGCCCTGGTACAGATAAACGGTGCCATGGGAGCGGCGGTCATAGTTCTGCGGCCGCCAAACCTGGCCATCGCCACCTTTGACCGAGAACGGTTCATCCTGCACCCAACTGGTCAGGGTGTATTGGCTCGGCTTTTCCAGCGCCGTCAGGTAGACCGCCGGCTTGACCAGCGAGCCGATCGGCCGTACGGCGTCAATCGCCCGGTTGAAACCGGCAAATCCAGCCTGACGGCTGCCGATCAACGCCTGTACCTCACCGGTTTCAGGGTTGGTGACCACCATCGCCGCCTCGACCTCGTCGGCACCTTTGCGTCCGGCCAGGCGCTTGAAGGTCTCGGACATGGCCGATTCGGACTTCATCTGCAGGATCGGGTCAAAGCTGGTGAAGATTCGCAGGCCTTCTTCGGTCAAGTCTTCGTCACGGTAGTCCTGACGCAACTGACGTTTGACCAGATCAAGGAAACCGGGGAACGAGCTGTCGGCCAGGCTGCCGCGCTTGGTCACGCCGAGCGGCATTTTCTTCGCCGCAGCAACGGCTTCTGGTGTGGCCACGCCCTGCTCGGCCAACAGGTCCAGTACCAGGTTACGCCGCACGGTGGCGCGATCCGGGTAACGACGCGGATTGTAGTAGGACGGCCCCTTGACCATGCCCACCAGCAGCGCCACCTGATGCAGCTTCAATTCCGACAGCGGCTGACTGAAGAAGAACTGGCTGGCCAGGCCAAAACCGTGCACCGCACGTTGACCATCCTGACCGACGAACACCTCGTTGAGGTAAGCCTCAAGGATCTCGCGCTTGTCGTAGTGCAATTCCAGCAGCAAGGCCATCATGGCCTCGGTCAGCTTACGACTGAGGCTACGCTCGTTGGTCAGGTAGAAGTTTTTGACCAACTGCTGGGTCAGGGTACTGCCGCCCTGACGCATGGCACCCGACGAAGTGTTGACCCAGACCGCACGGGCGATCGACTTCGGCGATACACCAAAGTGACTGTAGAAGTCGCGATCTTCCACGGCCACCAGGGTTTCCAGCAGGTACGGCGGCACCTGGTCGAGCTTGATCAGGATGCGGTCTTCCAGGTTCTTCGGGTACAGCCCGCCGATCATCAGCGGCTCCAGCCGAACTACGTCGAGCTTGGAACCATTGATGCCACTCAAACCCGCCACATAGTCGCCGGAGAAGCGCACACGCACCGCTTGCGCCTGCTCCATGCCTTCATAGAACTGGAAACCACGGGTATTGAGGTCGACGGTATTGCCGCTGACGGCGGCGGCACCCGGGCCGTTGGCAACGCTTTCACGGCGATAGCCCAGGGCATCGAGTTCGATGAGGAAGTCGTTTTTGCTCAGTTTTTGCCCGACGAACAGTTCCAGCGGCCGGGCATACACCTTGGCCGGGATGGTCCAGCGCTTGCCGGAGAACTTCTCCTGGACCACAGCATCGAGGTAAATGGCAAAGCCGGCCAGCACCACAAGGCCAACCAGGCTGAGCTTGATGGCCCAGCCCAGCCAGGCGCGCGAGCGGCCAGACGGGCGTTTTTTAGCGGTACGGGGGGATCGGGTACGAGTCATGGCGGCGGATTATACGCACTTTATTGATCCTCGACAGGCGCCCTCCGGCGGTTTGCACCAGCCTCGCTTACCGCCATAATGGCCCACTCGAAATCACCAAGACCCAGAAGGATCGCCCGTGAGCCAAGCCTTGATCACCGCGCTGCAGAACCCCGCCCTGTTCCCTCACCCGGTGAAGGAGTTTCAGCTCATCGAGACCCACATCTCCTGGGTACTGCTGACTGGCGACTATGCCTACAAGATCAAGAAGCCGATGAATTTCGGCTTCCTCGATTTCACCGAACTGTCCGCACGCAAGCACTTCTGCAACGAAGAGCTGCGCCTGAACCAGCGCCTGACCGAAGGCCTGTACCTGGACGTCCTGCCGATCACCGGTAGCGCCGAAGCGCCGCAACTGGGTGGCGAAGGCGAAGCGATCGAGTACGCGCTGAAAATGCGCCAGTTCCCGCAGAACCAGATGCTCAGCACCCTGCAAGCCAACGGTGAACTGACTGCCGAACACATCGACCAGATGGCCCGGCAAATCGCCGAGTTCCACCTGCAGGCACCCAAGGTCTCGGTGGAGCATCCGCTGGGTACCCCGGACAGCGTCATGGCGCCGGTGGAGCAGAACTTCGAGCAGATTCGCCCGTTCCTCAGCGACAAAGCCGACCTGCAGCAACTCGACGCCCTGCAGGCCTGGGCCCAGGACAGCTTCAAGCGCCTTCACGGCTTGCTCGAGGCACGCAAGGCCGAAGGCTTCATTCGTGAGTGCCATGGTGACATCCACCTGGGCAACGCCACCCTGATCGACGGCAAGGTCGTCATCTTCGACTGCATCGAATTCAACGAGCCGTTCCGCCTGACCGACGTCTACGCCGACACCGCGTTCCTGGCCATGGACCTTGAAGACCGTGGCCTGAAGTCGCTGTCACGGCGCTTCATCAGCCAGTACCTGGAACTGACCGGCGACTATGCAGGCCTTGAACTGCTGAACTTCTACAAGGCTTACCGCGCCCTGGTCCGGGCCAAGGTCGCCCTGTTCAGCATGCCGGCCAATGCCGATGCCGTGCAGCGTGCCACCACCCTGCGCACCTACCGCAACTATGCCAACCTGGCCGAAAGCTACAGCGCCATTCCTTCGCGCTTCCTGGCCATCACCCACGGTGTTTCCGCGGTGGGCAAAAGCCATGTGGCGATGCGCCTGGTCGATGCCCTGGGCGCGATCCGTCTGCGCTCGGATGTAGAGCGCAAGCGTATGTTCGGCGAGCAGCAGGCAGGCGATGCCGGTCAGCTGCAGCAAGGAATCTATAACAACGATGCCAGCCAGGCCACCTATGCCCGCCTGCACAACCTGGCCGAAACCATCCTGCGTGCCGGTTTCCCGGTGGTCATTGACGCCACCTACCTCAAGCAGGCTCAGCGCCAGGCGGCGGCCGGCGTTGCCAGCGAGACCGGGGTGCCTTTCCTGATCCTCGACTGCAATGCCCCGCAAGCGGTTATCGCCAGCTGGCTGGCACAACGTCAGGCCGACAAGAATGATCCTTCCGATGCAACGCTGGAAGTGGTCGAAGCCCAGCTGGCCAGTCGAGAGCCGCTGAGCAGCGAAGAACTGCTGCAAAGCAAGCGTGTCGAAACCAACGAAAGCGGCAGCCTCGATCTGCTGGTCAAGCAGATCCGTCAGCGCCTTCCCGGGCTCTGATATGCCCCAGGACGTGAAGCAGTCGACACTTCACGCCTGATCTCCGGCGCCTCCGCAATGATGGCACTATAGTGTCACCACAAGTGCAAACAAGGAGGCGCCTTCATGAATCAGCCACGGCAACTGGACAGCGCACTGTATGCGCTGGTGCATGACGAACAGATCGCCAGCTTCAACCGCGAAAAACCCAGGGACGTCAGTATCGACTTTCGCGGCGGCGATTTCCGCGGCCTCGACCTGCGGGAGCTGGACACCAGCGGAATTGATTTCACCGATGCCTATTTCCGCGCTGCCGATCTGCGCGGCCTCGACCTGCGCCACAACGGGCTCGAAGGCGCAAGCCTGGCCCATGCCCAGATCTCCGGTACCTACTTCCCCACTGAGCTGAGCGCCGACGAAATTCTCATGTCAGTCAATTTCGGCACTCGACTGCGCTATCGCACCCGCTGATTTTTCCGCTGAACCCCCGCCAGCCGTGGCCTGGCGGGTTTCTTTCGGCTACTTGTCGGCAGCCCGATGGCAAAACGCCGCGTATTTCCCAAGTGCCGCTACACTGCTCATTGACCTGCCAGCGATTCCTCCACAAGACCCGTTCAGCCGTCGCAAGGAGGCTTGATGAACGATGAACTCCAGCATCTGAAAAACCTTGGCAAGACTTCCGCGCAGTGGTTGCATGCGGTCGGCATCCACAGTGCTTCGGATCTGCGCCGGCTGGGTGCGGTAAACGCCTACAAAGCGGTGCGCACCCGTGGCTTCCGGGCCTCGAAGGTATTGCTCTACGCGATTGAAGGCGCCTTGCTCGACGTGCACTGGAATGACATTCCGGCCGAACGCAAGGAAGCCCTGAACCAACAGCTCGATGCAAAAGCCGTTCAGAAAAATAATTGAGAATATTGAGTAGCGGCGGTTGACACCGTAATGAGAATCGTTATGATTATCACAACTGGTCGCGAGACTGGTTGGGTAACCTGAAAGCCCCTGGTTCGGACTCTCAGATTATCTCCTCATCAGGCTAATCACGGTTATTGACCCGGCTCTTTGCCGGGTCTTTTTTTTGCCCGGAGTTGGTATCGTTTGGTAGCGTCAAACCAACAGTGACTCCAGGTAACTCCCTGCTATGCATTTTCTCTGCTTATCCGACCAATTAGGCGAAGGCCGCAGTCGTGGCTTCAGCGTTGACGACACCGCCGTGTTTGCCGTGCGCCGCGCAGGCCGGGTCTACCTGTACCGCAACCGCTGCCCGCACCGCGGCATCCCGCTGAACTGGGAGCCCGATCAGTTTCTCGACAGCAGCGCCAGCCTGATCGCCTGCGGCCGGCATGGCGCCCTGTTTCTGATCGAGTCCGGAGAATGCGTGGCCGGCCCCTGCGCCGGGGAGCAACTGACCGCCCTGGACTGCCTTGAAGACAGCCAGGGCATCTGGCTCATGGCGTAAGCAGGACCGGCAAAGCCCGGTCGATATAGACCTGCTCACCATCGACGCGCGTGCCATAGGCCAGCACCTCGACACCATCGGCTACGGCGGCGCGCAACGCTTGCGCGTAGACCGCATCGATTTCCTCGGCTGGCCGCACGGCTTCGATCGCGCTGAGATTTACGCAGTACAGTTGCACCGCCCGCACACCCTGGCGGGCCAGCGCCGCCAGTTCGCGCAGGTGCTTGGCGCCCCGCTGGGTGACCGCATCAGGGAAAGCCGCAACGGCTGAACCTTCAAAACCCAGGGTCACGCTCTTGACCTCGACATAAGCCGGCCCATCGGCAAACTCCAGACGAAAGTCCACCCGGCTGCGCTCCTCGCCGTAGGCCACTTCGCGCCTGAGCCCGGTAAAACCTGCCAGTTCGCTGATGATTCCGGCGTGCAGAGCTTCCTCGACCAGCGCATTGGCCCGCCCGGTATTCACACAGGCCAGACGCCCTTGCGGCGTCTCACTGATTTCCCAGGTGCCAGGCAACTTGCGTTTGGGATCATTGGAACGACTGAACCAGACCTGCCCCCCTTCGACCATGCAATTGAGCATCGAGCCGGTATTGGGGCAATGAATGGTGATCTGCTCGCCACTGGCCAGTTCGATATCGGCCAGAAAGCGCTTGTAGCGACGCAGCAGTCGCGCGGTTTCCAGTGCTGGAGAAAAACGCATCAGCCTTGCCAGCTCCGCAGACCACGGGCAATGCGCTCCACCGCTTCCTGCAGGCGTGGCAGGCTCTGGGTGTAGGCAAACCGCACGTGATGCCCGGCCTGATAGCGACCGAAGTCCAGGCCCGGCGTAAAGGCAACATGCTCGGTTTCAAGGAAGTGCTGGCAGAAGGCGAAGGCATCACCGCCAAAGGCGCTGATATCCGCGTACAGATAAAAAGCCCCCTGCGGCTCGACGGCAATCTTGAAGCCCAGCTCACGCAGAGCAGGCAACAGGAAGTCGCGACGACGGCCGAATTCGGCACGACGCTCTTCGAGAATCGCCAGTGTCTGTGGCTGGAAACAGGCCAGAGCGGCATGTTGAGCCATGCTCGGGGCACTGATGTAGAGGTTCTGTGCCAGCTTTTCCAGGTCACTGACCGCTGCCGGTGGCGCCACCAGCCAGCCGAGTCGCCAACCGGTCATCCCGAAATATTTGGAAAAACTGTTCAGGACGAAGGCATGGTCATCGACTTCCAGAACGCTGGCTGCATCCATGCCGTAGGTGAGCCCGTGGTAGATCTCATCGACCACCAGATGCCCATTGTGAGCACGGGTTGCCGCCGACAGACTGGCCAACTCGCTGCGGTCAAGCACGGTGCCGGTCGGGTTGGCCGGGGACGCCACCAGTGCGCCAACGGTGTCCTGATCCCAATAGCGTTCGACCAGGTCAGCGGTCAGTTGGTAGTTGACCTCGGGGCCCACCGGTACCAGTTGCGCGCCGCCTTCGACCAAACGCAAAAAGTGCCGATTGCACGGGTAGCCGGGGTCCGCCAGCAGCCAGTGTTTGCCCGGATCCACCAGCAAACTGCTGGCCAGCAGCAAGGCACCGGAGCCGCCCGGCGTGATGAGGATTCGTTCGGGGTCGATGCTCAGGCCATAGCGCTGCTGGTAAAAGCCGGCAATCGCCTCACGCAGCGCCGGCACACCTCGCGCCGCGGTGTAGCGGGTATGCCCGGCGGCCAGGGCAGCCTGGCCAGCCTCGACGATCGGCGCGGCGGTGGTGAAGTCCGGTTCACCGATTTCCAGGTGAATCACATCACGGCCGCTGGCTTGCAGCTCGTTGGCGCGGGCCAGCAGGGCCATGACGTGGAACGGTTCTATGGCGCGGCTGCGCGCACTGTAGGACTGGGCCATCAACCTTCTCTCAAATAGGTCTAGAATGATGATTCTACCCGTGTGCTGAAGCGAACGTGTGGCTAAACCTGCTGTCAACCACGAAGACACCGGGAGTAGCGCGCCCCGATTCGATCTGGTAAGTTCGGCGGCTCGCAGTCGCAGGGCCGGCGGGCGCCGGAGATGGAGCAGCCTGCGCAATGGATTAGAAGAGTGAGAGGCGGTCTATTCATGTCCACCCAAGAAAAGCAACAAAGTCAACTCGTTCGCGGCTTCGAACCCTATAAAGAAACCAAGGGTGAGGAGTACATGGGTGCCCCAATGCGCGCGCACTTCACTAAACTTCTGCACAAATGGAAGCAGGAGCTGATGGAAGGCGTAGACAAGACTGTGGACCACATGAAAGACGAGGCAGCCAACTTCCCTGACCCGGCCGATCGCGCCAGCCAGGAAGAAGAGTTCGCCCTGGAGTTGCGTAATCGCGACCGCGAACGCAAGCTGATCAAGAAAATCGACAAAACCTTGCAGTTGATCGAAGACGAAGAGTACGGCTGGTGCGAAAGCTGCGGCGTGGAAATCGGTATTCGTCGCCTGGAGGCCCGTCCGACTGCAGACCTGTGCTACGACTGCAAGACACTGGCGGAAATCAAGGAAAAACAGGTCGGCAAAGCCTGATCTGACCAGAACGGGGCGCTCAAGGCGCCCCGCTTCATTTATGGCTGCGACGATTGCCCAGTACCTGCATTGATGAGTATGAACAACCCTCGCTACATCGGGCGTTTCGCCCCCACCCCAAGCGGGTTCCTGCACTTCGGTTCGTTGGTCGCTGCGCTCGCCTCCTGGCTTGATGCCCGCGCGGTTGGCGGCCAGTGGCTGCTGCGCATGGAAGATATCGACCCTCCCCGCGAAGCCCCCGGCGCTCAGGCGGCAATCCTGCACACCCTGGAAAGCTACGGCCTGGAGTGGGATGGCGAGGTGGTCTACCAGAGTCAGCGCCATGAGGCCTACGCCGAAGTCGTCGAGCGTCTGTTCCGCCAGGGCCTGGCTTATGCCTGCACCTGTTCGCGCAAGCAACTGGAGGGTTACAACGGCATTTACCCCGGCCTGTGCCGCAATGCCGGCCATGCTCAACAGGACGCCGCCATCCGCCTGCGCGTGCCGGAGCTGACCTACCGGTTCGAAGACCGCGTTCAGGGCCCTTTCGAACAACACCTGGGCCGTGAGGTGGGTGATTTCGTCATCCGTCGTCGCGACGGGCTCTATGCGTATCAACTGGCGGTGGTGCTGGACGATGCCTGGCAAGGGGTGACCGACATCGTACGCGGCGCCGACTTGCTGGATAACACCCCGCGCCAGCTTTACCTACAGGAACTGCTGGGGCTGTCGCAACCGCGTTATCTACATGTGCCGCTGATTACCCAGCCTGATGGCCATAAGCTGGGCAAGAGCTACCGTTCCGCGCCGTTACCCGCCGAGCACGCCACGCCGCTGCTCCTGCGGGCCCTGCGCGCCCTGGGCCAAACCACCGACACAGCGATGGAACAGGCCCGGCCCGCCGAAGTACTGGCCCATGCCACCCGACACTGGTCGAGCGGTGCGATCCCACGCAGTCGAACCCTGGCCGAGGCGCAACTGGCCTGACCCTTGCCGATAGACAGAAAGCCCAATAAATTCAAATCTTTGGCTAAAACGTGCAAGGACGTTTGCAGCCGTCAGCCCATCCGTTACCATCGCCGCAGCCATTTGCGCCAATAATAAGTCCAAGCAGCAACGCCCTAACCTTTGAGGCCAGCATGTATATCTATCGTTTGGTCCTGCTTCTGGTCGTGGGGATCTATCTGTTCTCCCCGGCCATCATGGACTGGTGGATCGAGCCAACCGGAGCCTGGTATCGCCCTTACCTGCTCTGGCTGATCCTGATCGTCGTGACCTTTATCCTGCAGAGCCAACGTGATGCCGATGAGCTTTAGCCTGACCCAGATGATCCTGATCAGCGCCGCCTACCTGCTGGTGCTGTTCGGCGTGGCCTGGATCAGCGAACGCGGCATGATCCCGCGCGCAATCATTCGCCACCCCCTGACCTACACCCTGTCGCTAGGTGTCTATGCCAGTGCCTGGGCGTTCTACGGCTCAGTCGGTCTGGCCTACCAGTACGGTTACGGTTTTCTGGCCTGTTACCTGGGGGTTTCCGGGGCTTTCCTGCTGGCGCCGGTACTGCTTTACCCGATTTTGAAGATCACCCGCACCTATCAGCTGTCGTCACTGGCCGACCTCATCGCCTTCCGCTTTCGCAGCACCTGGGCCGGGGCGCTGACCACGATATTCATGCTGATCGGCGTCCTGCCGTTGCTGGCCCTGCAGATCCAGGCGGTGGCCGACTCGATCAGCATCCTCACCGGCGAGCCGGTCAAGGCCCGGGTGGCGATGGCCTTCTGTGCCTTGATTACCTTGTTCACCATCTTTTTCGGCTCCCGGCACATCGCTACCCGGGAAAAGCACGAAGGCCTGGTGTTCGCCATTGCCTTTGAGTCGGTGATCAAGCTGCTGGCCCTGGGCGGAATTGGTCTGTACGCGCTGTACGGCGTATTCGGCGGGCCGCACCAGCTGGAAGTCTGGCTGCTGCAGAACCAGACCGCCCTGGCCGCTCTGCACACACCATTGCAGGAAGGCCCATGGCGGACCCTGCTGCTGGTGTTCTTCGCCTCGGCCATCGTCATGCCGCACATGTATCACATGGCCTTCACCGAGAACCTCAACCCGCGCTCGCTGGTCAGCGCCAGTTGGGGCTTGCCGCTGTTCCTGCTGCTGATGAGCCTGGCCGTGCCTTTGATCCTCTGGGCGGGTTTGAAGATGGGCGCCAGCACCAGCCCGGAATACTTCACCCTGGGCCTGGGGATCGCCGCCAACAACCAGGCGCTGGCACTGCTCGCATATGTCGGTGGGCTGTCAGCCTCCAGCGGCTTGATCATCGTTACCACCCTCGCCCTCTCGGGCATGGCCCTGAACCACCTGGTACTGCCGCTCTACCAGCCACCGGCCGAGGGCAATATCTATCGTTGGCTGAAATGGACCCGCCGCGCGCTGATCGTCGCGATCATCGCCGCCGGCTTCGGCTTCTACCTGACCCTTGGCAGCCAGCAAGACCTGGCCAACCTCGGCATCGTCGCCTTTGTCGCCACCCTGCAGTTCCTGCCAGGCGTGCTTTCGGTACTGTACTGGCCGACCGCCAACCGCCGCGGCTTCATCGCCGGTTTGCTGGCCGGGATCCTGGTGTGGATGGTGACCATGTTGCTGCCACTGGTGGGCAACCTGCAGGGTTTCTACATCCCGTTGCTGAACATGATCTATGTGCTCGACGACACCAGTTGGCACATGGCGGCCATTGCCTCGCTGGCGGCCAACGTGTTGCTGTTCACCCTGATTTCGCTGTTCACCAACGCCAGCAGTGAAGAAGTCAGCGCCGCCGAAGCGTGCGCGGTGGATAACGTGCGCCGTCCGCAACGCCGCGAACTGCATGCCGCCTCGCCGCAGGAATTCGCCACGCAACTGGCCAAGCCCCTGGGCGCCAAGGCCGCCCAGAAGGAAGTCGAACAAGCCCTGCGTGATCTCTACCTGCCCTTCGACGAGCGCCGTCCCTACGCCTTGCGCCGCCTGCGCGACCGTATCGAAGCCAACCTGTCGGGGCTGATGGGGCCAAGTGTGGCTCAGGACATGGTCGAGACCTTCCTTCCTTACAAGTCGGGTAACGAAAACTACGTTACCGAAGACATTCACTTCATCGAAAGTCGCCTGGAAGACTACCACTCGCGCCTCACCGGCCTTGCCGCCGAGCTCGATGCCCTGCGCCGCTACCACCGCCAGACCTTGCAGGAACTGCCCATGGGTGTCTGCTCGCTGGCCAAGGATCAGGAGATCCTGATGTGGAACAAGGCCATGGAAGAACTCACCGGCATTCCCGCCAAGCGTGTGGTCGGCTCACGCCTGACCACCATCAGCGAACCTTGGCGTGGCCTGCTGCTGGGCTTCACCAACATCCCCGATGAACACCTGCACAAGCAGCGCCTGGGCCTGGACGGCCAGACCCGCTGGCTGAACCTGCACAAGGCCGCCATTGACGAGCCCCTGGCGCCGGGCAACAGTGGTCTGGTGGTGCTGGTCGAAGACCTCACCGAGACCCAGGCTCTGGAAGACAAGCTGGTGCACTCCGAACGCCTGGCCAGCATCGGTCGCCTGGCGGCCGGGGTGGCCCACGAAATCGGCAACCCGGTCACCGGCATCGCTTGCCTGGCGCAGAATCTGCGTGAAGAGCGCGAGGAAGATGGCGAGATTACCGAGTTGAGCAGCCAGATCCTCGAGCAGACCAAGCGCATTTCCCGCATCGTTCAGTCACTGATGAGCTTTGCCCACGCCGGCAGCCATCAGCACAGCGACGAGCCGGTGTGCCTGGCCGAAGTGGCGCAGGACGCCATCGGCCTGCTGGCCTTGAACCGGCGCAATTTCGAAGTACAGTTCTTCAACCTGTGCGATCCCGAGCACTGGGTCGATGGCGACCCGCAACGCCTGGCCCAGGTCCTGATCAACTTGCTGTCCAACGCCCGCGATGCCTCACCGCCCGGCAGTGCCGTGCGGGTCAAGAGCGAAGCGAGCGAGCATACCGTTGACCTGATCGTCGAGGACGAAGGCAGCGGTATTCCGAAAAACATCATGGATCGTCTGTTCGAACCCTTCTTCACTACCAAGGACCCGGGCGAAGGTACCGGACTGGGGCTTGCTCTGGTCTATTCCATCGTGGAAGAGCATTATGGACAAATCACCATCGACAGCCCGGCCGATACCCAGAGCCAGCGTGGCACTCGGATCCGAGTCACCCTGCCGCGCCATGTCGTAGCGACGTCCGCTGTGAACTGAGACCGTCGAGAGAATTGAATCAATGCCGCATATTCTGATCGTCGAAGACGAAACCATCATCCGCTCGGCACTGCGTCGACTACTGGAACGGAACCAGTATCAGGTCAGCGAAGCCGGATCGGTGCAGGAAGCACAGGAGCGCTTCAGCATTGCCACCTTCGACCTGATTGTCAGTGACCTGCGCCTGCCCGGCGCCCCGGGTACCGAACTGATCAAGCTCGGCCAGGGCACACCGGTGCTGATCATGACCAGCTACGCGAGCCTGCGCTCTGCCGTCGATTCGATGAAAATGGGCGCGGTGGACTACATCGCCAAGCCTTTCGATCATGACGAAATGCTCCAGGCCGTGGCGCGCATCCTGCGTGACCGCCAGAACGCGCCAGCCGCGCCTGCCGAAGCACGTGGTAACGGCAAGACCGGCATGGCCGACAAAGGCAGCAGCAATGCCGCCAATGGCGAAATCGGCATCATCGGTTCCTGCCCACCGATGCAAGACCTGTACGGCAAGATCCGCAAGGTTGCCCCGACTGACTCGAATGTACTGATCCAGGGCGAATCGGGGACCGGTAAAGAGCTGGTTGCCCGCGCCCTGCACAACCTCTCGCGCCGCGCCAAGGCACCGATGATCTCGGTGAACTGTGCGGCCATTCCGGAAACCCTGATCGAGTCGGAACTGTTCGGCCATGAAAAAGGCGCCTTCACCGGTGCCAGCGCCGGTCGCGCCGGCCTGGTCGAAGCTGCCGACGGCGGTACCCTGTTCCTCGACGAAATCGGTGAATTGCCACTGGAAGCCCAGGCTCGCCTGCTGCGGGTGCTTCAGGAAGGCGAAATCCGCCGGGTCGGTTCGGTGCAGTCACAAAAGGTCGATGTGCGCCTGATCGCTGCGACCCACCGTGACCTGAAAAACCTGGCCAAGATCGGCCAGTTCCGCGAAGACCTTTATTACCGTCTGCACGTTATCGCCCTCAAGCTGCCTGCCCTGCGCGAGCGCGGCGCCGACGTCAACGAAATCGCCAATGCCTTCCTCGCCCGCCAAAGCGCGCGTGTCGGCCGTAACGACCTGCGCTTTGGCCACGATGCCGAACAGGCCATCCGTCATTACTCCTGGCCGGGTAACGTCCGTGAGCTGGAAAACGCCGTTGAGCGTGCGGTGATTCTCTGCGAGAGCCCGGAAATCTCTGCCGACCTGCTGGGCATCGATATTGAGCTGAGCGACCTGGAAGACGACGAACCGTTCGCCAGCCTGTCCGGCAATGGCAGCACGGCCAACAACACCAGCCACGAACCAACCGAAGACCTGTCCCTGGAAGACTACTTCCAGCACTTCGTCCTCGAACATCAGGACCACATGACCGAGACCGAGCTGGCGCGCAAACTCGGGGTCAGTCGCAAGTGCCTGTGGGAACGTCGCCAGCGCCTGGGCATCCCGCGGCGCAAGAGCGGTGCCACCAGCGACAGCTGATCCCTTTCAGCTGTCACCGAGGCGCGAAGGGGTAACACGGGCAAATGTGAAAAAACTGTTACCTCGCCACAATCTCGTAACAAAAACCGGGGCTTACGGTAACGAAGCCCCGGTTTTTTTTCGCCTCAACAACACCGTGAAATCGCTCCAAGCCCTTGTTTTACTGGGGTTTGCAAAAGTTGGCACGGCACCTGCTATATGTTTGGTACAAGAACAATAACAAGCACTGCAAAAGACAATAAAAATAAGACGAATCGGCTCACGCACAATAAGAACAAGACGGCGGAGGCGCAGCTAACTGATTCTTTTGGAGAGGAGTTGTATTTGGGGCTTGCCCCACAACCAGGCAGAGAATAATAAAAACTGCACTCAAGCAGGGCCTGAACTGGTTGGATCGCATGATCATTGCAACCTCAGCGACCAAAGCAATCCGTTTGCTCTTGAATCCCGGTTAGGGAGATCGTCCACAAGCTTTGCGTTTTGTGGATAGGGCACTCAACAAAAACAAGAAGCCCGGCAAAAAAACAATAAGAGCACGCAACTACTTTCTTGGGGAGCTTCGGCTCCCCTTGTAGTTTCTCCCCTCCGCATCACCCCCGCTTTGCTAGCGCCTACACCATCCTCCCAGTAAATGCTAGAATCCCCGCCCATCATGCGGCCATTCTTCGTTTTTGGCCGAACATTCCTTCAAACAGTGCATCCCATGCTGAAGAAGCTGTTCCAGTCGTTCCGTCCTCCCGTACGTGGCCCGCACCACAAGCGCACCACGCCTGAAGTGATCAATAGCGGTCAACACTCGCTGCAACGTGGCCAATTCAGTCGTCATGCGGTGAGTATCGTTGAGCGCCTGCAAAATGCTGGCTACCAGGCCTACCTGGTCGGTGGCTGCGTGCGCGACCAACTCCTGGGTATCACCCCCAAGGACTTCGATGTCGCCACCAGCGCCACCCCCGAACAAGTCCGTGCCGAATTTCGCAATGCGCGCATCATCGGCCGCCGTTTCAAGCTGGTTCACATCCATTTCGGTCGTGAAATCATCGAAGTCGCCACCTTCCGTGCCAATCACCCGGAAAGCGAAGCAGAAGACAGCCACACCTCGTCGCGTAACGAGAGCGGGCGCATCCTGCGTGACAATGTCTACGGCACCCTGGAAGAAGACGCGCAGCGCCGTGACTTCACCATCAACGCCCTGTACTACGATCCGGTCAGCGAACGCATCCTCGACTACGCCAATGGTGTACACGACATCCGCAATCGTTTGATCCGCCTGATCGGTGATCCGACCCAGCGTTACCAGGAAGACCCGGTGCGGATGCTGCGCGCCGTGCGTTTCGCGGCCAAGCTGAACTTCGGCATCGAGAAGCACACGGTGCAGCCGATTCGCCAGCTGGCACCGATGCTGCGCGAGATCCCGTCTGCCCGCCTGTTCGAAGAAACGCTCAAGCTGTTCCTCTCCGGGCATGCTGCCGACACCTTCGAAATGCTGGTCGACCTGCAGTTGTTCGATCCGCTGTTCCCGGCCAGTGCCGAGGCACTGGAAGAACACCCGACCTACACCCACACCCTGATCAGCCAGGCATTGATCAACACCGACCTGCGCATCAAGCAGGGCAAACCGGTAACCCCTGCCTTCCTGTTCGCCGCCCTGCTCTGGCCAGCCTTGCCAGGCCGTGCACTACGCCTGCAAAGCCGTGGCATGCCGCCGATTCCGGCGATGAACGAAGCCGCCCACGAGCTGATCAGCGAACAGTGCCAGCGCATCGCGATTCCGAAACGCTTCACCCTGCCGATCCGCGAGATCTGGGATATGCAGGAGCGCCTGCCACGCCGCAGCGGCAAGCGTGCCGACCTGCTGCTCGACAACCCGCGCTTCCGTGCCGGTTACGACTTCCTGCTGCTGCGTGAAAGCGCAGGTGAGGAAACCGATGGCCTGGGCCAATGGTGGACCGACTATCAGGACAGTAATGACAGCGAGCGGCGCGACATGATCCGTGACCTGGGCAGCCGCGATGAAGGCGCCTCTGCCGGCCCGCGTAAACGCAAGCGCAGCCCGAGCAAACGCAAGCGTGCCGATGGCGGCGCAGGCGAATAAGCATGGAACGCGTGTACATCGGCCTGGGCAGTAATCTGGATGAACCGCAGGAACAACTGCGCAGTGCTATCGATGCGCTGCGTGAGTTGCCCGACACATCGCTGGCGGCGGCCTCTGCTTTCTACAGCAGCGAATCGCTGTCACCCGGCCAGCCACGCTACACCAATGCCGTGGCCGCTCTGGACACCAGGTTAGCGCCCCTGGACCTGCTCGACAGCCTGCAGGCCATCGAAGCCGCCCAGGGCCGTGAGCGCAAGGAGCGCTGGGGCCCGCGCACCCTGGACCTGGATATCCTGCTGTACGGCGATCATCTGATCGACATCCCGCGCCTGAAAGTCCCGCACTACCACATGCAGGCGCGACCGTTCGTCCTTTACCCGCTGGCCGAACTGGTCCCGGCCGACTTCCTGCTGGCCGACCAGCGCAGCCTTGCCCAACTGCTGGCAGATTGCCCGTTCGTCGGTCTGGAACGCCTGTAAACCGGGCGTTCCCCCATGCGGTAACGCCTGTAACAGTGCATTCGTAACAATGCGGTAACAGGGTAATTGACTTCAGCCCCCTCCCTCACGACTATAGGCGTCCGACGGCGCCTGTGCGCCGAAAAAAGGCGTATATAGGCCTGGAACAGGTCGCAATTAAAACACCACGATCGATGATGTGCTGTTCCAGAAGATGAATACACGCGTTGTACGCAGTCGTTTTTCACAGCGCCTGAATGAGGATTCCTTTTCATGCCAGATGTAACCCTGACCACCCTGCAGAGCCTCAAGGCCAAGGGTGAGAAAATAGCCATGCTGACCTGCTACGACGCAACCTTCGCCCAGGCTGCCAGCCGTGCCGGCGTGGAAATCCTGCTGGTCGGAGACTCGCTGGGCATGGTCCTGCAGGGTCATGACAGTACCTTGCCGGTGACCAACGCCGAGATGGCTTATCACACCGCCTGCGTCAAACGTGGCAACGACGGCGCATTGATCCTCGCTGACTTGCCATTCATGGCCTGTGCCACCATTGAGCAGGCTTTCGCCAACAGCGGCGCCCTGATGCAAGCGGGCGCGCACATGGTCAAAGTCGAGGGCGCCGCCTGGCTCGCGGAAACCATCCGCCTTCTGGCCGAACGTGGCGTTCCGGTTTGCGCGCATATGGGCCTGACCCCGCAGACCGTGAACATCCTCGGCGGCTACAAAGTCCAGGGCCGCCAGGAAAACCAGGCGCGGCAGATGCGTGCCGACGCCATTGCCCTGGAGCAGGCTGGTGCGGCGATGCTGCTGCTCGAATGCGTACCCAGCGAACTTGCCGCGGAAATCACCCAGGCGGTGAGCATCCCGGTGATCGGTATCGGTGCCGGCAGTGCCACCGATGGCCAGGTACTGGTGCTACACGACATGCTCGGCTTGTCGCTGACCGGACGCGTGCCGAAGTTCGTGAAAAACTT
Organism: Pseudomonas sp. GW821-FHT10B02; assembly: GCF_059415665.1. Classification (NCBI taxonomy): domain Bacteria; kingdom Pseudomonadati; phylum Pseudomonadota; class Gammaproteobacteria; order Pseudomonadales; family Pseudomonadaceae; genus Pseudomonas; species Pseudomonas sp. GW821-FHT10B02. The sequence goes on from NZ_JBWKNR010000011.1 coordinate 24,796, forward strand.
CATGGTCGGCCAGAGCGATATCCAGGCTGCGCTCAAGGCTTACGTAACAGCCGTCAAGGACGTCAGCTTCCCAGGCAGCGAACACGGGTTCAGTGCATGAATACAGTCAAGACCGTCCGCGAACTGCGCGCCGCCGTGGCGCGGGCACGCAGTGAAGGCAAACGCATCGGTTTCGTACCGACCATGGGCAACCTGCACAGCGGCCACGCCGCCTTGGTGACCAAGGCCGCACAGCGCGTCGATTTCGTCGTTGCGAGTATCTTCGTCAACCCGCTGCAGTTCGGCCCCAGCGAAGACCTCGACAAGTACCCGCGAACCCTCGCTGCCGACCAGGAGAAACTGCTCCAGGCCGGGTGCCACCTGCTGTTCGCCCCCAGCGTCGAAGAGATGTACCCCGACGGTATGGACGGCCAGACCCGCGTCAACGTTGCGCAGCTGTCCGAAGGCCTGTGTGGCGCCAGCCGTCCAGGCCATTTCGAAGGTGTGGCGACAGTGGTCAGCAAGCTGTTCAACATGGTCCAGCCGGATCTGGCCGTCTTCGGTCAGAAAGACTTCCAGCAGTTGGCGGTGATCCGCGCCCTGGTGCGCGATCTGAACATGCCGATCCAGATCATTGGCGAACCGACCGTGCGTGCCGAAGATGGCCTGGCGCTGTCTTCTCGCAACGGTTATCTGAACGAAGAACAACGTGCCATCGCGCCAGCGCTGTATCGACTCCTGGGCCAGATGGCCGCGGCCATCGAACAGGGTGAACGCGACTATCCGGCCTTGATCGCTAACGGTCAGCAACAGCTGAAAAACGCCGGTTTGCGCCCTGACTACCTGGAAATTCGCCAGGCCCTGAGCCTGCGTCCGGCGACAGCCGAAGACCGCGATGTGGTGATCCTGGCCGCGGCCTACCTCGGTGCCACCCGCCTGATCGACAACCTGCACCTGAATCTCGACGACAAGTAACAAGGTCGCCCGCCGAGCCCACTCCCTGTAAGCCGGGCTGATGCCTATAATTGGCATCAGCCTGCAAACGGGGCGCTGGTTTCAGTGTCCAAGGCAGTTCACGCAATAAGGAAATCCGCAGCGATGGCTTACTACCGCACCCCTCATGATGTCACCGCTCTGCCCGCCTGGCAGGCGCTCCAGCAACACCGCGAAGCCATGCAGGACTTCAGCATGCGCGAGGCATTCAATGCCGAACCGCAGCGCTTCGACCGGTTCTCTCTGAGTACCTGCGGACTGTTCCTCGACTACTCGAAGAACCTGATCAATGGCCAGACTCGCGACCTGCTGGTCAACCTGGCCAATGAAGTCGGCCTGCAAGAGGCAATCAAGGCACTGTTCGCCGGTGAAATCCTCAACGCCTCAGAAGGCCGCCCGGCCCTGCACACCGCACTGCGCCGGCCAGTAGGCGATAAATTGAGTGTCAACGGCGTCAACGTGATGCCTGAAGTGCACAAAGTCCTCAACCAGGTCACCGAGCTGGTTGGCCGTATCCATGACGGGCTGTGGCGCGGCTACAGCGAGAAGCCGATCACCGACGTGGTCAACATCGGTATCGGTGGCTCGTTCCTCGGCCCTGAACTGGTCTCCGAGGCGCTGCTGCCCTACGCCCAGCGCGGCGTACGCTGCCATTACCTGGCCAATATCGACGGCAGCGAGTTCCATGAACTGTCGGCCAAACTGCGCGCTGAAACCACCCTGTTCATCGTTTCCTCGAAATCCTTCAACACCCTGGAAACGTTGAAGAACGCCCAGGCTGCACGTGGCTGGTACCTGGCCCAGGGCGGCTCGGAAGCCGAGCTGTACAAACACTTCATCGCCGTGTCGAGCAACAAGGCCGCCGCTGTGGCCTTCGGCATCCGCGAAGAAAACATCTTCCCGATGTGGGACTGGGTCGGCGGTCGTTACTCGCTGTGGTCAGCCATTGGTCTGCCAATTGCCCTGGCCATTGGCACCGCCAACTTCAAAGAGCTGCTGTCCGGTGCCTACACCATGGACCAGCATTTCCAGAACGCCCCGTTCGAGCAGAACATGCCCGTACTGCTGGCTTTGCTGGGCGTGTGGTACGGTAACTTCTGGGGTGCGCAGAGCCACGCGATCCTGCCGTACGATCACTACCTGCGTAACATCACCAAGCACCTGCAGCAGCTGGATATGGAGTCCAACGGCAAGAGCGTTCGCCAGGATGGCACACCGGTCAACCATGACACCGGTCCGGTGATCTGGGGTGGCGTTGGCTGCAACGGCCAGCATGCCTACCACCAGTTGCTGCACCAGGGCACTCAACTGATCCCGGCGGACTTCATCGTTCCGGTGGTCAGCTTCAACCCGGTTGCCGACCACCATCAATGGCTGTATGCCAACTGCCTGTCGCAGAGCCAGGCGCTGATGCTCGGCAAGACCCGTAGCGAGGCCGAAGCCGAGCTGCGCGACAAGGGCATGAGCGAAGCCGATATCCAGAAGCTGGCACCCCACAAGGTGATCCCGGGCAACCGTCCGAGCAACACCCTGGTGGTCGAGCGCATCAGCCCACGCCGTCTCGGCGCGCTGGTAGCGATGTACGAACACAAGGTGTTTGTGCAGAGCGTGGTCTGGGGCATCAATGCCTTCGACCAGTGGGGCGTGGAACTGGGCAAAGAGCTCGGCAAAGGCGTTTATCAGCGCCTGACCGGCGGCATCGAAGATGCGGCCGAAGACCCATCGACCCAGGGCCTGATCAATTTCTTCCGTAGTCGTCACCGCGGTTGATCGCCTGCGCTACCCCTGGCTGAGCGAACGCAGCCGGGGGTAGCGGCTACACTGTCCTGACAAAAACAATCAGGACAGGACCCCGCCATGTTCGATATCAGCGACTTTCCCCAAGCCGATGCCGTCAGCAAAGCGGCGCAACTGAGCCAGGCCGACTATCAGCGCCTGTACCGCCAGTCCATCGAAGACCCCGACGTTTTCTGGGCAGACCAGGCCAAAGTTCTCGACTGGATCAAGCCTTGGAGCAGCATCCAGCGCAGTGACATGAAGACCGGCCAGGCCACCTGGTTCGAGGGTGCCCGACTTAACGTCAGCTATAACTGCATCGACCGTCACCTCACCACCCGAGGCGACCAGCCGGCGATCATCCGCGAAGGCGACAATCCTGCCGACTCCAGCGTCATTACCTACCGTGAACTGCACCAGCATGTCTGCCGTCTGGCCAATGTGCTTAAACAGCGCGGCGTTAAAAAAGGTGATCGGGTATGCATCTACATGCCCATGGTCCCCGAGGCCGCCTATGCCATGCTTGCCTGCAGCCGCATCGGCGCGATTCATTCGGTGGTGTTCGGCGGTTTCTCACCCGATGCTCTGCGTGACCGTATCCTCGACGCCGATTGCCGCACCGTAATCACTGCCGATGAAGGCATTCGCGGCGCCAAGACCGTAGCGCTGAAGAACAACGTCGACAAGGCGCTGCTCAGTTGCCCGGATGTCAGTACGGTGGTGGTGATCAAGCGCACCGGCGGCCAGGTCGCCTGGAGTGAAGGCCGCGACCTCTGGTACCACGAAGCGATCAAACAGGTCAGCGATGACTGCCCGCCCGAGCCGATGGACGCTGAAGACCCGCTATTCATCCTCTACACCTCCGGCAGCACCGGCAAACCCAAAGGAGTGCTGCACACCACCGCCGGCTACCTGCTGCAGGCCACCCTGACCTTCAAGACCGTATTCGATTACCGTGACGGCGAAGTGTTCTGGTGCACCGCCGATGTCGGCTGGGTAACCGGGCACAGCTATATCGTTTACGGGCCGCTGGCCAATGGTGCTATCACCCTGATGTTCGAAGGCGTGCCCAACTACCCCGACACCTCGCGCTTCTGGCAGGTGGTCGACAAACACCAGGTGAACATTTTCTATACCGCCCCCACCGCCCTGCGCGCCTTGATGCGTGATGGTAATGGGCCGCTGCAGAACACTTCGCGCAAGAGCCTGCGCCTGCTCGGCAGCGTCGGCGAACCGATCAACCCGGAAGCCTGGGAGTGGTATTTCAATGCAGTGGGCGAGCAACGCTGCCCCATCGTCGACACCTGGTGGCAGACCGAAACCGGCGGCATCATGATCAGCCCACTGGTAAGCAGCCGGCGGATAAAACCCGGGTGCGCCACCCAACCGATGTTCGGCATACAACCCGTGCTGCTCGATGACCAGGGCAAGCTGATCGAAGGTCCGGGTAGCGGCATGCTGGCGATCAAGGCCAGCTGGCCCGGGCAGATCCGCAGCGTGTATGGCGACCCGCAACGGATGATCGACACCTACTTCAAACCGCTGCCGGGTTACTACTTCACTGGCGACGGTGCCCGCCGCGACGAGGACGGCGACCTGTGGATAACCGGGCGCATCGATGACGTGATCAACGTCTCAGGGCACCGCATCGGCACCGCCGAAGTCGAAAGTGCGCTGGTATTGCACGACAGCATCGCCGAGGCCGCTGTAGTCGGGTACCCTCACGATCTCAAGGGGCAAGGCATCTATGCCTTTGTCACGCCGATGAACGGGGTGAACCCGGACGACACGCTCAAGCAGGCGCTGCTGGCCCTGGTCAGCAAGGAAATCGGCAGCTTCGCCAAGCCGGAACTGATCCAGTGGGCACCAGCACTGCCCAAGACTCGCTCCGGCAAGATCATGCGCCGCATCCTGCGCAAGATCGCCTGCAACGAGCTGGACAACCTGGGCGACACTTCGACCCTGGCTGACCCCAGTGTGGTCCAGGGCCTGATCGACAAACGTTTGAATACATAACCGGCAGCAGGTCATGGCTGCCTCGCACGCAAGGTAACCATGGAAGCGATTCGCCGCCGTATCGAAACCCAGGTGATGAGCCTGACTGGCTTGTCCCTGGGGCAGCTTGACCTGGAAAACCCCAAGGGCGACCCCGGCCTGTTCGGCCCGGACAGCATCAGCTGGCGTGTACACGGCGACTTCCCGAGCATGCTGGTGGGCGGTATCAGTGCTCTGCTCCTGCAACTGCTGCATCCGCTGGCCCTGGCCGGGGTCTGGGATCACTCCAATTTTCGCCAGGACCTGCTCGGACGCCTGCGCCGCACCAGTCAGTTCATCTCCGGCACCACCTTCGGTGCCACCGGCGATGCCAACTGGCTGATCGAGAAAGTCCGCACCATCCATCTACAAGTCGTCGGTAGCGCTGCCGATGGGCGCCCCTATGCAGCCAGCGACCCAGTGCTGTTGACCTGGGTGCATGTGGCCGAGGTCAGCAGCTTTCTTGCCGCCCACCTGCGTTACCGCAATCCGAACCTGCCCCACGCCGAACAGGATGCCTACTACGCCGAAATCGCCCTGATCGCCGAACGCCTGGGGGCCCGGGATGTACCACGCTCGCGTCAACAGGTAACGGATTACCTGCAGGCCATGCGTCCACAGTTGTACGCCGATGAACGAAGCCAGGAAGTGGTGCAGGTATTGCTCGATGCCCCCGCGCCCAGCCGTCTGGCCAAGCCGGTGGGCAGCCTGATGCTGCGTGCCGGCATCGATCTGCTGCCAGAATGGGCCCGTGACATGCTGGAGCTGCAACAGCATCCCTTGCAGCAGCGATTGATTCGCCTGGGTATCAACAGCACGGCCCCGGTGCTGCGCTGGGCCATGCGTGACGGCTCGGCGCATCGAGCGCGGCGGCGCATGGGTATTCACTGAAGGCGACCGAGCGGTTCGCCATTAGCGATTCCCCGAGCATCTATGCCACCATGACGGTTGATCAAGGCCCCGCAGGGGCCTGTGCTGTTCTGACGCCAAATCGAATAATAGTGAGGACCCGCGCCATGCAAGATGTTGTTATCGTTGCCGCCACCCGAACCGCTGTCGGTAGCTACCAAGGAGCGCTGGCCGCCATTCCCGCCGTTGACCTCGGCGCTGCGGTGATTCGCCAACTGCTGACCCTGACCGGTATCGATGCCGAGCTGGTCGATGAAGTGATCCTTGGCCAGGTGCTGACCGCTGGTGCCGGGCAAAACCCTGCGCGCCAGGCCGCGATCAAGGCCGGCCTGCCTCACGCGGTACCGGCCATGACCCTGAACAAAGTCTGCGGCTCCGGCCTCAAGGCCCTGCACCTGGCAACCCAGGCCATCCGCTGCGGCGACGCCGAAGTGATCATCGCCGGCGGCCAGGAAAACATGAGCCTGGCCAACTACGTCATGCCCGGCGCCCGTACCGGTTTGCGCATGGGCCACAGCACGCTGATCGACAGCATGATCAGCGACGGTCTGTGGGATGCCTTCAACGACTACCACATGGGCATCACCGCCGAGAACCTGGTGGAAAAGTACGGCATCAGCCGTGAAGACCAGGATGCGTTCGCCGCCGCCTCCCAGCAAAAAGCCGCTGCCGCCATCGAAGCCCGACGCTTCGTCGACGAAATCACCCCGATCCTGATTCCTCAGCGCAAGGGCGATCCGGTTGCCTTCGCCACTGACGAACAACCACGTGCCGGCACCACTGCCGAATCGCTGGGCAAACTCAAGCCGGCCTTCAAGAAAGACGGTACTGTCACTGCCGGTAACGCTTCGTCGCTCAACGACGGTGCCGCCGCCGTGATGCTGATGAGTGCAGCCAAGGCCCAGCAACTGGGCCTGCCGATCCTGGCGCGGATCAAGGCTTACGCCAATGCCGGTGTCGACCCTGCGATCATGGGCATTGGCCCGGTCAGCGCCACCCGCCGCTGCCTGGAAAAAGCTGGCTGGGATCTGGCCGACCTCGACCTGATCGAAGCCAACGAGGCCTTTGCCGCCCAGGCCCTGTCGGTAGGCAAGGAGCTGGGTTGGGACGCCAGCAAGGTCAACGTCAACGGCGGCGCCATTGCCCTGGGTCACCCGATCGGTGCTTCGGGTTGCCGGGTGCTGGTAACCCTGTTGCACGAAATGATCAAGCGTGATGCCAGCAAAGGCCTGGCCACCTTGTGCATCGGCGGCGGTCAGGGTGTAGCCCTGGCGATCGAACGCTGATAACAGCGGGAGGGGCTGCAACGGCCCCTCCCCTGGCTTGAACTGATAAACTGCACGTCCGCAAACCAAGGCCACGTGCATGTCCCTCTTGAATCAGGCGCTGCGCGCCGCCCTCGACGCCCGCCAGGGCCTAATCGCCGAACTGCATGCCCAGGGCACTGACTGCTACCGCCTGTTCCATGGCAGTCAGGAAGGCTCCAGCGGCCTGACCGTTGACCGCTATGGCCCGCAACTGCTGGTGCAGAGTTTCCATCAGACGCTTGAGAGCAGCGCCTTGCTTGAACTGCACGCCATGATTGAGGCGCAGCTTGGCCTTGAGCTGCTGCTGGTCTACAACGACCGCTCCCAGGGCAACAGCCGCATCGACCGCCGTGACCCGGTTTACCAGGCCAGCGAAGCGGCCCTGGCCGACCATGTCGGGCATGAGTGGGGGCTGAACTACCGTGTCCGTGGCCGCCATGCCGGTCAAGACCCACTGCTGTTCCTCGACCTGCGCAACGCCCGCGGCTGGGTCAAGCAACACAGTGCCGGCAAGCGTGTGCTGAACCTGTTCGCCTATACCTGCGGTGTCGGTCTCAGTGCTGCAGCAGGCGGCGCCCGTGAGGTGTGCAACCTGGACTTCGCCGAAGGCAACCTGGCAGTGGGCAAGGAGAACGCGGCACTCAACCCGGGGCTGGTGCCGATGAGCTTCATCCAGTCCGATTATTTTCCGGCGATCCGCCAGTTCGCCGGTTTGCCGATCAGTCAGCGCCGCGGTCACAAGCTGCCAGCGTACCCGCGCCTGGAGCAGCGCCAGTTCGATCTGGTGTTTCTCGACCCGCCGGCCTGGGCCAAAAGCGCCTTCGGCACCGTCGATCTGCTGCGCGACTACCAGAGCCTGCTCAAGCCGGCCCTGCTCAGCACCGCCGAAGACGGCGTACTGATCTGCTGTAACAACCTGGCCAAGGTCAGCCTCGACGACTGGCGCGAACAAGTACTGCGCTGCGCGGAGAAAGCCGGGCGCCCGGTACGCGACTGCCAGGTACTTAAACCGGCCAGTGACTTTCCGTCGCAGGACCAGCAACCACCGCTGAAGACCTTGATTCTTCAGCTTTAAAACAAAAAACCGGTAATTTCCGAGCTATCTTCGGAACCGATTTTACGTGCCATACTCCAAGCACTCCCGTTCCAGACAGACGACGCCGCACATGCCCAAAGGATTGAAACGCGCCCTAGGCGCCATGTTGGCCGCTTTGGCCCTGTACAGCCTGCTTGGCTTTCTGATTCTCCCAGGGGTTGCCCTGCGTATCGCCAACCAGCAATTGGCCAACTACGCCACGGTGCCTGCGCACTTGCAGCGTATCGAGCTCAACCCCTTCAGTCTTGAGCTGACTCTCTGGGGCCTGCAGATTGGCGAGCCGGACAAGAAACAGGTCGGCTTTGAACGCCTGTACGCCAACCTTGAGCTCGACAGCCTGTGGACCGGTGCCCTGCACCTGGCCGGCGTCGAGCTGGAAAAGCCGCATACCGAATTGCTGTTCGCCAAGGATGGAAAACTGAACCTGGCACAGCTGTTCAAACTTCCGCCCAGCGAAGCGAAACCCGAAGCGCCCCCCAGCGACCCGTTCCCGCTGCGCATCGACAGCATCAAGCTCGTTGAAGGCCTCCTGCACTTCGAGGACTTGCGGCCCAGCGAACCTATCGAGTTCCTCTACGATTCGATGAACCTGGAACTGAAGAACCTCAGCACCCTGCCTGAAGACAGCTCCGACATGACCCTGGTGGCGATCGGCCCGCACGGCGGCCGCATCGACTGGAGCGGAACGTTCAGCCTGATACCCATCGCTTCCGAAGGCACGCTGAAAATCACTGAAGGCAAGATGAAAGCCTTCTGGCCCTATGTCCGCGATGCCGTGCCGTTGGTACTGGAAGAAGGCGTCATCAGTCTCGACACCCACTACAAACTGAACCTGTCCAAGGAAACCGAGCTGCTGCTCGACAACACCTCGGTGAGCATCGCGCCCTTTGCCATCAAGGCGCCGGATGGTCGCCCACTGGCGCGTCTGGCACGCCTGGATGTCAGTGAAACGTCTGTAGACCTCGCCAAACAACTGGTAACCGTAGGCAAGATCCGCAGCGAGAAGCTGGAAACCTGGGCCGCGCTGGAAGCCGATGGCCAACTCGACTGGCAAAAGCTGTTCGCCAGCCAGCCGGCCAAGGCCACACCGAAGGAGAAAGCCGAACCTGCTGCAGCCGAGCCTGATAGCCAGGCGCAAGCGACCCCTGCCGAGCCAGGCAAGCCCTGGCAGGTGCTGCTCAAGGATGTGCAACTGCGCAACTACCAGGTGCACCTGGCCGATCGTTCGCAAAAACAGCCGGTAGCGCTGGACGTGGGCCCGTTGAACCTCGACCTGCAGAACTTCGACAGCCTCAACCAGTCGCCTTTCACCCTCAAGCTCGATACCGGCGTGGGCAAGCAAGGCAAGTTGCAGGCTGCCGGTGAAGTCAACCTGGCGCCGGTGACCGCCAAGCTCAAGGTCAGCACCCAGGACATCGACTTGCGCATCGCCCAGGCCTACATCACGCCGTACATCCGTCTGGAGCTGCGCAGCGGCATGCTTGGCAGTGACCTCAACGTCAACCTCAGCAACGTTGATCCGCTGGCCTTCAGCATTGACGGCAAGGCGCAAGTCAACCAGCTGCATACCCTGGACACCATCAAGGATCGCGACTTCGTCAAATGGCAGCAGCTCAACCTTGACGGGCTGTCGTACCGTCACGGTGATGCATTGAGCATCGGCAAGGTCAGCCTGAAGCAGCCTTATGCGCGCTTCATGATCAACGAAGACCGCACCACCAACGTCGACGACCTGCTGATCCCGCAGCCGGCCACCGCGCCAACCAGTGCCCAGGCGAAAACCAAGGCACCGGCCAGCAGCGACAAGCCGTTGGGCATCCGCATCGGTGCAATCGACATCAACGATGGCTCGGCGAACTTTGCCGACTTCAGCCTGACCCCCAACTTCGCCACCGCCATCCAGCAACTCAACGGCCAGATTGGCACCATCGACAACCGCCAGCCCAAGCCGGCCAAGGTCGATATCAAGGGCAAGGTCGATCGCTACGCACCCGTGACCATCAAGGGCGCGCTGAACCCTTTCGACCCGATGGCCAGCCTGGACATTGCCACCAGCTTCAAACGCGTCGAGCTGACCACCCTGACGCCTTACTCAGGCAAGTTCGCTGGCTTTCGCATCCGCAAGGGCCGGCTGAACATCGACCTGCACTACGTCATCACCCAGGGCAAGCTCAAAGCCGAGAACAAAGTGGTGGTCGAGCAGTTGCAGCTTGGTGAGAAGGTCGAAAGCCCGGATGCGGTGGATCTGCCGATTCGCCTGGCAGTGGCCTTGCTCAAGGACACCGAAGGCAAGATCTCCATCGAATTGCCGGTGACCGGCGACCTGAACGATCCGCAGTTCAGCGTCATGCCGATCGTCTGGCAGACCCTGCGTAACCTGGTGCTGCGCGCCGCCCAGGCACCATTCAAGTTCATCGGTGGCCTGATCACCGGCGGCGATGCCCAGGACCTGGGCAGCGTCGCCTTTGCCGCCGGTTCCAGCGATCTGGCACCTGATGCCAAGAGCGCCCTCGACAAGCTGGCGGCGGCGCTCAAGGAACGCCCTGCCCTGCGTCTGGAGATCGAAGGTACCAGCGCGCAAAGCAGCGATGGACCGTTGATTGCCCAGCAACGTCTGGAGCGTGAGTACCAGAGTACCTACTACAAGATCCTCCAGCGTCGCGGTGACAAGGTGCCAGCCCAGGCTTCCGACCTGAAGGTCCCGGATGGTGACAAACCGGCGATGCTTGAAGGGATCTACCGCACCCGCATGAAGCAGCAGCCACCGGCCGACTGGGAACAGCTGGACCGCGAGCAGCGCACCACTCAGTTGCGCGATGCGGTGCTCAAGTCCTGGGGCGAGAGCCCTCTACTGCTACGCCAGCTGGGTCAGGCCCGGGCCAGCAGTATCAAGGACTACCTGGTCGACAAGGGCAAGCTGGAAGATGATCGGGTGTACTTCATTGATGCCAGCCTCGGCCAGGCGGAAGCGGATGGGCGGGTAATCACGCCGCTGCATCTGGATGCTGAGTAACAGCTAGATCCCGCCGCCGTTCGCCCAGTAAAAAGCCCCGGCAACCTGTGCCGGGGCTTTTGTTTACGCAGGTCAGTCGGTTTTCAGGCCATCAGCCGAAACCGCCTTAACGCCATCGATCTTCTTGGTGATCATGACCGCCGTGTCTTTCTGCGACTTGGTCAGCGCAGTATCGGAAGACAGGGAAACCACACCTTTATTGGTTTCTACCTTGATGTCTGTGCCTGGAATACCTTTCTCGGTCATCAGGTCGGATTTGACCTTGGTGGTGATCCAGGTGTCTTTGGTCGCTTCTGTTGCCTTGTCCATTTCACCGGCAGCAACAGTCAGCGGAGCCTGGGCAGGCTGTTGGGCAAATGCCGCGTTAGCCAGGGTCAGAGTCAGGGCGGTGGCAGTAGCGGCAGCAATAGCGAACTTCTTCATACGAGACACTCCTGTTTTTCGAAAAGTCTGCGCCGTAAGTCCTGGCAGCAGGGGTATGACTACCGTTGCAGGGTCTATGCCAGCTTTTCTAATTGATTATTTCCTTATAAATCAGGCGTTTAGAGTTAGACGAAAAAACCGCAATCGTGCAATTTGCAAGCCTCGGCAGAATCCTGCATGCAAGATGCAAGTCCGCAAGACAATTGCCGCAGGCATAAAAAAAGGACCCCGAAGGGTCCTTTTCTTTACGCTACGTTCTTAGACGCCGGATGCCTTGGCAGCGGCAACGTCCTTGATCGACAGCTTGATACGACCGCGGTTGTCCACGTCCAGTACCAGTACTTCAACTTCCTGGCCTTCTTTGAGGATGTCGGTCACTTTCTCGACGCGAGCATCGCTCAGCATGGAGATGTGAACCAGACCGTCCTTGCCCGGCAGGATGTTGACGAAGGCACCGAAGTCAACGATGCGCTCGACCTTACCGACGTAGATCTTGCCGATTTCAGCTTCTGCAGTGATGCTCAGAACGCGCTGACGAGCAGCTTCAGCGGCGTCTTTGGTCTCACCGAAGATCTTGATCGAGCCGTCGTCTTCGATATCGATCGAAGCCTTGGTTTCTTCGCAGATGGCACGAATGGTCGCGCCGCCTTTGCCGATAACGTCACGGATCTTGTCGGTGTCGATCTTCATGGCGATCATGGTCGGAGCATTTTCCGACAGCTCGCTACGCGACTGACCGATGATCTGGTTCATCTGACCGAGGATGTTCAGGCGCGCTTCCAGGGCCTGACCCAGGGCGATTTCCATGATCTCTTCGGTGATGCCGTTGATCTTGATGTCCATCTGCAGCGCGGTAACACCTTTGGCGGTACCGGCTACTTTGAAGTCCATGTCGCCCAGGTGGTCTTCGTCACCGAGGATGTCGGTCAGAACAGCGAACTTCTCGCCTTCTTTAACCAGACCCATGGCGATACCGGCAACCGGAGCCTTCATCGGCACACCGGCGTCCATCAGAGCCAGGGAAGCACCGCAGACCGAAGCCATGGAGCTGGAGCCGTTGGATTCGGTGATTTCCGATACCACGCGGATGGTGTACGGGAACACGTCAGCGGCAGGCAGCATGGCCTGGACCGAACGACGGGCCAGACGGCCGTGACCGATTTCACGACGACCAGCACCGCCCATGCGACCACACTCGCCTACCGAGAACGGCGGGAAGTTGTAGTGCAGCATGAAGGGGTCTTTCTTCTCGCCTTCGAGGGTGTCCAGCAGCTGGGCGTCACGCGCAGTACCCAGGGTCGCAACGACCAGGGCCTGGGTTTCGCCACGGGTGAACAGCGCCGAACCGTGAGTCTTCGGCAGAACGCCGACTTCGATGTTCAGCGGACGAACAGTCTTGGTGTCGCGGCCGTCGATACGTGGCTTGCCGTTAACGATGTTTTCGCGAACGGTGCGGTATTCGATTTCACCGAAGATCTCTTTGACTTCGCCGGCCGATGGCTGGCCTTCTTCACCGGAGAACTTGGCAATCGCCTGATCGCGCAGTTCACCCAGGCGAGCGTAACGGTCAGCCTTGACGGTGATGGTATAAGCCTGGGAAACCGCTTCGCCCAGTTCAGCGCGAATGGCGCTCAGCAGGGAAGTGTTCTCAGCCTTGGCAGTCCAGTCCCAAGTAGGCTTGGCAGCTTCGGCGGCCAGCTCTTTGACAGCCTGGATAACAGCCTGGAATTCGTCGTGGGCGAACAGTACGGCGCCCAGCATCTGGTCTTCGGTCAGCTCTTTGGCTTCCGATTCAACCATCAGTACGGCGTCGGAAGTACCGGCAACGACCATGTCCAGGCTAGAGGCAGCCAGTTGCTCGTAAGTCGGGTTCAGCAGGTAGCCGGTGCTTTCGTGGAAAGCAACGCGCGCGGCACCGATCGGGCCTTCGAATGGAATACCGGAGATTGCCAGGGCAGCCGAGGTACCGATCATCGCAGCGATGTCCGGATCGGTCTTCTTGCTGGTGGAAACGACGGTGCAGACAACCTGCACTTCGTTCATGAAGCCTTCTGGGAACAGCGGACGGATCGGACGGTCGATCAGACGCGAGGTCAGGGTTTCTTTCTCGGAAGGACGGCCTTCACGCTTGAAGAAACCACCAGGGATCTTGCCGGCGGCGTAGGTCTTTTCCTGATAGTGAACGGACAGGGGGAAGAAGCCTTTGCCTGGATCGGCCTGTTTGGCACCGACCACGGTCACCAGTACGGTGACATCGTTGTCGACGGTGACCAATACGGCGCCGGACGCTTGACGAGCAATACGGCCCGTCTCGAGGGTAACGGTCGATTGACCGAACTGGAATTTCTTGATTACCGGGTTCACGGTTTCCTACCTTCTTCAGTGGCTCTGGGGGAACTGGTTCTTGCGAATTCTTGGGCAGCACAGGGAATCGGCCCTGTCGGCAGTCCAGATAAAACTAGAGGTTGGGAGCCTGCCCTGCCCTTGCGGAAAACCGCTCAGGCGAGACAGACAGCCAACCTCATAGATACGCGCAGCGTGCTCTTCGCTGCCGATGCCAGGCATCGGCAGCGAAGAATGCAGCACGCCGTGCACACCACTGGCCAGGCCGCTATTAGCGACGCAGACCCAGGCGACCGATCAGGGCGCTGTAACGAGTGGTGTCTTTGCCCTTCAGGTAGTCCAGCAGCTTACGACGCTGGTTAACCATGCGGATCAGACCACGACGGGAGTGGTGGTCTTTGCCGTTGGCCTTGAAGTGGCCTTGCAGCTTGTTGATGTTGGCGGTCAGCAGTGCAACTTGCACTTCTGGGCTACCGGTGTCACCGGCGGCTTGCTGGTATTCGCCAACGATCTTTGCTTTTTCTTCAACGCTGAGTGCCATCTGGCTTCTCCAAATCAAGGGAAACCGAACAAACGGTTTCCAATAGGCCAGGGACAAATCCCTGTATTCATAAAGTGAGGCGTAACCGTGCCTATTGACAGCCATCCTCTTTGCCACCAGTGCCAGGCCGGGGCCCGACACTGAAGGTTTCGATCATTCTGACCGAATCAGTCGACGCGGCGCGATGCGCCCGTCTTCGCTCACTTCACCGATACCGATGAAACGACCGTTGTGATCCTGTACCCGGACCATGCCGAACTTCGGCGCGTCGGGGGCTCTGACCGGCTGACCGTGCAGCCAGTAAAAAGCGCTGTGCTCGGAAAACTGCAGCAGAGGCCAGTCTTGCAGGCCGCTGTCCGAAGGCATCAGGAAGCGATCGACCGCTTCGTTGCCACCTTCGGCGTGAACCGCTTCGAGTTCTTCGAGGGTCACGGTCTGCGCCAGTTCGAATGGCCCGGCGTGCGTGCGACGCAGTTCGGCGACATAGGCGCCACAACCGAGCATCTCGCCGATATCTTCGACCAGGGTGCGGATGTAGGTGCCTTTGCTGCAGCCGACCGACAGTCGAACGCGGGTGCCTTCGCACTCGAGCAACTCCAAGCGGTTAATAGTAACAGAACGCGCCTCGCGCTCCACTACTTCACCTGCACGGGCGAGCTTGTACAACGGCTGTCCGTCGCGCTTGAGGGCCGAGTACATCGGCGGTATCTGACTGATTTCACCACGAAATTGTGGCAGAACGGCTTCAACATCGGCGCGACCAACGGTCACTTCGCGGGTTTTCAGCACTTCACCCTCGGCATCGCCGGTGGTGGTGGTCTGCCCCAGTTGCATGACCGTCTCGTAACCTTTATCGGAATCGAGCAGGTACTGGGAAAACTTGGTGGCTTCACCGAAGCACAGCGGCAGCACGCCACTGGCCAGCGGGTCGAGACTGCCGGTGTGACCGGCCTTCTCGGCATTGAGCAGCCAGCGGACCTTCTGCAGCGCAGCGTTGGAGGTAAACCCCAACGGCTTGTCGAGCAGGATGATGCCACTGACGTTACGACGAATACGTTTGACCTGGGCCACCGCTTACTCCTTGGTGTCCGGGGTATCGGCGGCCTGGTGCTGACTGTCTTCGGCAACAGCACGCTCGATCAGCGCCGACAGGTGGGCACCACGCGTCACGCTCTCGTCGTAGTGGAAATGCAGCTGCGGCACACTGCGCAGTTTCATTTCCTTGCCCAATTGCATGCGCAGGAAGCCTGCGGCGGAATTGAGCACTTTAAGGCTTTGCTTGATGTCTTCAGCGCTGTCCTGGCCCATCACGGTGATATACACCTTGGCGTGGCCGACATCGCGGCTGACGTCGACGGCAGTGATGGTCACAAGACCCACGCGTGGATCTTTGACTTCGCGACGAATCAGTTGCGCGAGTTCACGCTGCATCTGATCGCCAATGCGTTGGGTACGGCTATATTCTTTGGCCATTTTTGCTACCTGTAACTAAAGCGGCAAACGCCCGACCAGGCTTGAGCCTGACCGGGCGTTGCGTTCAGAGGCGCTGACAACCGCCTTGCGACGGGCATTTCGCGCTTCCCATGCTCGATGCTTAGAGCGTACGAGCCACTTGGACTTTCTCGAAGACTTCGATCTTGTCGCCGACTTTGACGTCGTTGTAGCTCTTCACGCCGATACCGCATTCCATGCCGGCACGCACTTCGGACGCATCGTCCTTGAAGCGACGCAGCGATTCCAGCTCGCCTTCGAAGATCACCACGTCGTCGCGCAGTACGCGGATCGGACGGTTGCGGTAGACCACACCCTCGGTGACCATGCAGCCAGCGATGGCGCCGAACTTCGGCGAACGGAACACATCACGCACTTCGGCGATACCCAGGATGTTCTCGCGAACATCGCTGCCGAGCATACCGGTCAGGGCTTTCTTGACGTCTTCAATGATGTCGTAGATCACGTTGTAGTAACGCATATCCAGACCTTCCTGCTCGACGATCTTGCGCGCGCCGGCATCGGCACGCACGTTGAAGCCGAACAGTACTGCATTGGAAGCCAGGGCCAGGTTGGCGTCGCTCTCGGTGATACCACCGACACCGCCACCGATCACACGAACCTGTACTTCGTCGTTGCCCAGACCGCTCAGGGAGCCCTGCAGGGCCTCGAGAGAACCACGTACATCGGACTTGAGTACGATGTTGAGGGTCTTCTTCTCTTCCTGGCCCATGTTCTCGAAGATGTTTTCGAGTTTGCCGGCATGTGCGCGAGCCAGTTTGACTTCGCGGAACTTGCCTTGACGGAACAGCGCGACTTCACGGGCTTTCTTCTCGTCAGCCACTACCGACAGCTCGTCACCCGCATCCGGGGTGCCGTCCAGGCCGAGGATCTCGACCGGGATTGCCGGGCCGGCTTCCTTAACAGGCTTGCCGTTTTCGTCGAGCATGGCCCGTACACGGCCATAGTTCGAACCGCACAGGACCATATCGCCCTGACGCAGGGTACCGTCCTGAACCAGCACGGTAGCCACCGGGCCGCGACCCTTGTCCAGACGCGACTCGACGACGACACCACGACCCGGGGCCGATGGCGTGGCCTTGAGCTCGAGGATCTCGGCTTGCAGCAGAACGGCTTCGAGCAGTTCGTCGACACCGGTACCCATCTTCGCGGAAACCTTGACGAACGGCGTGTCTCCACCCCAGTCCTCGGAGGTAACGCCTTCGACGGACAGCTCGTTACGGATGCGATCGAGGTCGGCACCCGGCTTGTCGATCTTGTTCACTGCAACAACCAGTGGAACGCCAGCAGCCTTGGCATGCTGAACGGCTTCACGGGTTTGCGGCATCACACCGTCGTCCGCCGCGACCACCAGGATCACGATGTCAGTAGCCTTGGCACCACGGGCACGCATGGCGGTAAACGCGGCGTGACCAGGGGTATCGAGGAAGGTGACCATGCCGCGGTCGGTTTCCACGTGGTAGGCACCGATGTGCTGGGTAATACCACCGGCTTCGCCAGCAGCTACCTTGGCACGACGGATGTAGTCGAGCAGCGAGGTCTTACCGTGGTCAACGTGGCCCATTACGGTCACGACCGGCGCACGGGTCTCGGTCTCACCTTCAAACTTCAGCGATTCGGCCAGGGAGTCTTCCAGGGCAGTGTCGCTGATCAGGGTGACCTTGTGGCCCAGCTCTTCGGCGACCAGCTGAGCGGTCTCCTGGTCGAGCACCTGGTTGATGGTCACCGGAGTGCCCAGCTTGAACATGAACTTGACCACTTCAGCGCCCTTGACGGACATCTGGTTGGCCAGATCGGAAACAGTGATGGTCTCGCCGATCTGCACGTCACGGATAACCGGACCGGTCGGGCTCTGGAAACCATGGGCATTGCGCTTCTTCGGCTTGCCCTTGCCACGGCCACCACGACGGAAGCCATCGCTTTCTTCGTCGGTGGTACGCGGAGCGGCACGCGGCGTTGGCGCCTTTTCCTTTTCCTTGACCTTGACCGAAACGCGTGGCGCTTCGTTACGGCGCTCGCCACCACGACGATCGTCGTCACGCGACTTGTCGTTGCGACGCACGTCGTCTTTCTTGCGCTCGGCAACCGGTGCCGGAGCGACGTCGGCAGTCTCGATCACCGGGGCCGGAGCCGGGGCAACCGGGGCAGCGGCGGCGGCAGCAGGTGCTGCAGCTGGCTGGCGACGGTTTTCTTCCTCGGCACGCTGACGTGCTTCGGCGTCGGCCTTCTCACGGGCAGCGTTTTCGGCTGCACGGCGCTCTTCCAGCTCGCGCTTCTGCTCGGCCTGGATTTCTTCCGGGCTGCGCTGAACGAATACTTTCTTCTTGCGTACTTCTACGCTGATGCTCTTGCTACCGGCAACACGCAGGGTGCTGGTGGTCTTGCGCTGCAAGGTGATCTTGCGCGGCTCTTCCACCTTCGCCTTGTGGCTGCTCTTCAAATGAGCCAGCAGAGCCTGCTTCTCATTGTCGGTCACTACCTGACCGGCGTCGGTGTGCGGCAGACCTGCCTCACGCATCTGCTGCAGCAGGCGCTCTACCGGTGCAGCGACCTCTTGGGCCAATTCTTTCACCGTGACTTGCGTCATGCACTTCTCTCCTCAGGCCGCGCCTAATTACTCGAACCAGTGGGCTCGGGCGGCCATGATCAACTTGCCGGCACGCTCTTGGTCGATGCCGTCGATGTCGAGCAGGTCGTCAATCGACTGCTCGGCCAGGTCTTCGCGGGTAACTACGCCGCGCACCGCCAGTTCCATCGCCAAATCCTTGTCCATACCCTCAAGCGAGAGCAGGTCTTCGGCCGGATGGGCGTCTGCCAGCTTTTCCTCAGTAGCGATGGCTTTGGTCAACAAACGATCCTTGGCGCGAGCACGAAGCTCATTGACGATGTCTTCGTCAAAGCCGTCGATGTTGAGCATTTCTTCCAACGGTACGTAGGCAATCTCTTCCAGGCTGGTGAAGCCTTCATCGACCAGCACCTGTGCCAGCTCTTCGTCGACTTCCAGCTCGTCGATGAAGTTGCGCAGGATGTCACCGGTTTCAGCTTGCTGCTTGGCCTGGATGTCCGATTCGGTCATCACGTTCAGGGTCCAGCCGGTCAACTGGCTGGCAAGACGCACGTTCTGGCCACCACGGCCAATTGCCTGGGCCAGGTTGTCGGCACCCACGGCGATATCCATGGCGTGGGCATCTTCATCGACGATGATCGCCGCGACTTCAGCCGGCGACATTGCGTTGATGACGAACTGTGCAGGGTTGTCGTCCCAGAGGACGATATCCACACGTTCGCCGCCCAGTTCACCGGACACAGCCTGGACACGCGAACCGCGCATGCCGATACAGGCACCTTGCGGGTCAATGCGCTTGTCCTTGGAGCGTACGGCGATTTTGGCGCGCGAACCCGGATCACGGGACGCGGCCATGACTTCGATCAGGCCCTCGGCGATTTCCGGCACTTCGATGCGGAACAGTTCGATCAGCATCTGTGGCGCGGTACGCGACAGGATCAACTGCGGGCCGCGGTTCTCGGTGCGGATTTCCTTGAGCAGGGCGCGCAGGCGCACACCGACACGGAAAGTCTCGCGAGAGATGATGTCTTCACGGGCCAGCAACGCTTCGGCGTTGTTGCCCAGGTCAACGATGACATTGTCACGGGTGACCTTCTTGACGGTACCGGAGATGATCTCGCCCAGACGCTCGCGGTAAGCATCTACCACCTGAGCGCGCTCGGCTTCACGGACCTTCTGGACGATGACTTGCTTGGCGGTCTGGGCGGCAATACGGCCGAACTCGATCGACTCGATCTTTTCTTCGATCACGTCACCGACTTTGGCTTCAGGATGAGTCTCCTGAATCTTCGCCGGCCACACTTCGATCGCCGGATCGTCCAGATCTTTCTCTTCGACGACAGTCCAGCGACGGAAGGTTTCGTAGCTACCGGTGTGGCGATTGATTTCCACACGCAGGTCAACTTCGTCGTCAAAACGTTTTTTGGTTGCAGTGGCCAGAGCCACTTCCAGCGCTTCAAAAATTACGCCGGCCGGTACGCCCTTTTCGTTGGATACCGACTCAACAACCAGCAGTACTTCTTTGCTCATCGTACGCCTCGCCTTTCGCAAGCCATTGGATCCGCGCGGTCCGCGGGATCCGGCACGTCTCAGTCAAAACTGGGAATAATGTTGGCCTTGTCGATCGAATCGATCGGCAACAGGAACTCTTGGTTGTCTACCTGGACAACCACGTCCTGCTCCTCCACGCCACGGAGAAGGCCCTGAAAGTTACGACGACCTTCAAAGGGCGTACGCAGCTTGATCTTCACTTGTTCGCCGGCATGCGAAGCAAACTGTTCCAAAGTGAACAGCGGGCGATCCATGCCAGGAGAGGACACTTCAAGGGTGTATTCGGAACTGATCGGATCTTCGACATCCAGAATTGCACTGGCCTGGTGACTGACGATTGCGCAGTCATCAACCAGAATGCCTTCCTCTTTATCGATATAGATACGCAGGACCGAATGTTTGCCTTGAGAGATGAATTCGATCCCCCAGCATTGATAGCCAAGAGCCTCGACCACCGGGGCCAACAAGGCCTGCAACTGTTCTAGCTTGCTCGACACCTGAACCCCCTCGTGCATGCTATGCAAATAAAAAATGGGCAAAGCGCCCATCCCTGATACGCCGTTGAATACCGGCGTTATGACTGTTCAGCCAAGAAAAAGCCCCTGCAAAAGGGGCTCCGCTGAAACTGGTTGCGGGGGCTGGATTTGAACCAACGACCTTCGGGTTATGAGCCCGACGAGCTACCAGACTGCTCCACCCCGCGACAAAGCTGGGGCGAAAGTATACGACCGAACCCTGTTAGGGTCAATCTAACCTCCACCTACAAGAAAGCCCGCTGTAGCGGGCTGTCTTGTTTCAATTGGTACCGAGAAGGGGACTCGAACCCCTACACCCTATGGGCACAACCACCTCAAGGTTGCGTGTCTACCAATTCCACCACCTCGGCAATACTACTTTGAAACCCGTTACTTCTGCTCTTGAGCGGGAGGAACATCGCCAGTGTTAGTGGCTTCGTTCTTCTGCTCCTGGAGCACCGGTACATCATCTGTTGCCGGTTTTTGCTGCTTCACTTCAAGTACCGCTGGATCTGGCAACCCTACCTGAGTCAGCTCATGAGCTTTCTCTTTAGCAAAGTATCCTAACCCAAGAGCAGTTAAGAAGAAAGAGGCAGCTAGTATAGCAGTAAACTTACTCAGAAAGGTAGCAGAACCTTGGCTTCCGAACACAGTATTTGAAGCACCTGCGCCGAAAGATGCACCCGCTTCCGCACCTTTACCCTGTTGCAGCAACACCAGCACTACCAAACCCAGTGCGCCCATCAGATGCAAAACAACGATCACTGTTTCCAGCATTTTTCAGTTTCCTGCGGCGCGACAAATTGCACCGAATTCGTCTGCGTTCAGAGAAGCCCCACCAATCAGGCCCCCATCGATATCCGGCATGCCGAACAGTTCAGCCGCATTGGCCGCCTTCACGCTGCCGCCGTATAGAAGCCGCACATTCTTCGCGACTTCCGGGTTCTTTGCCGCCAGCTGCTCACGAATGGCCTTATGCACATCCTGAGCCTGCTGTGGCGAGGCTGTCAGCCCTGTACCGATGGCCCATACAGGCTCATAAGCAATCACCGCACTGGCGAAGACATCAACACCGAACGCTTCGATGACGCTGTCCAGCTGACGCCCGACAATCTCAAGCGTTTTACCTGCTTCGCGCTCTTCGAGGGTTTCCCCTACACAGAGCACCGGCTTCAAACCGCAAGCCTGTGCCGCAGCGAACTTGCGATTGAGGACTTCGTCGTTCTCGCCAATGATCTGGCGGCGCTCGGAGTGCCCAATCAGTACCAGCTCGCAACCTGTCTCAGCCAGCTGGCTCGGTGCAATTTCACCGGTCAGCGCGCCTTGTTCAGGCTGTACCGCAGAATTCTGAGCGCCAACGGCGATCGACTTACCCTGCAATCCATCAATCACCTGATTGATGTACAGCGAGGAAGGAAACACCGCGACCTCAACACCGCTCGGCAAGGCCTGATTACTCAAGCCCTTGATCAGCTCAGCGACGCTGGCGCGGGTACCGTGCATCTTCCAGTTACCAGCTACCATAGGGCGACGCATGCTGTACCTCGTCGGTCAAAGTGGGCGCAGATGTTACCCAACCAAATCACTGCTGGCAAGCGTATTTCAAACGCAAACTTCACTTACCAGTTTTGCCAGGGTTTCGGCGTGTGCGCGAACCTGGCTTTCGTCATCGCCTTCGACCATTACCCGCACCAAAGGCTCTGTTCCGGACTTGCGCAGCAACACGCGACCACGCCCGGCCATTTCCTCGGTTACCCGGGCAGAAGCCTCCTTCACCGCCGGATGCTCCAGCGGGTCGACCTTGCTGGTACCGAAGCGAACATTGATCAGCACCTGCGGGCACTTGCGCAGGGCCTGACGGGCCTGGGCAAGGGTCTCGTCGCGACGCTTGAGGGCCATCAGCACCTGCAACGCAGCGATAATCGCATCCCCCGTGGTGGTGTGATTGAAACACACCACATGCCCGGAGTTCTCGCCGCCAATGATCCATTCGCGCTCTAGCAACTCGGCCATCACATAGCGGTCGCCGACCTTGGCGCGCACAAAGGGGATATCGAGGTCCTTGAGCGCCAGCTCCAGGCCCAGATTGCTCATCAGCGTACCAACCACCCCACCCTGCAGCTTGCCGCGCTCCTGCAGGTCACGGGCAATGATGAACAGCAATTCATCACCATCGACGACTGCACCGGTATGGTCGACCATCAACACCCGGTCGCCATCGCCATCGAAGGCAATACCCAGGTCAGCATGACCAACCAGAACCGCCGCTTGCAGCGATTCGATATGGGTCGAACCACAGTTTTCGTTGATATTCAGGCCGTCTGGCTGTGCCGAAAGCACCGTGACATCAGCACCCAGCTCGCGAAACACGCTTGGCGCGACCTTGTAGGTAGCGCCGTGAGCGCAATCGACCACCAGCTTGAGGCCGGCAAAATCGGTGCTGGTCGGCACGCTGCTTTTGCAGAACTCGATATAGCGCCCGGCAGCGTCGTTGATTCTCGACACCTTGCCCAGCTTGCTCGACTCGACCACGGTCATTGGCTGATCGAGCAACTCTTCGATCATCAGCTCGACTTCGTCAGGCAGCTTGGTGCCCTGGCCGGAGAAGAACTTGATACCGTTGTCATCATGTGGATTATGCGAGGCGCTGATAACGATACCCGCCTCGGCATGGAAGGTCCGGGTCAGGTAGGCGATGGCCGGGGTCGGCATCGGCCCGAGCAACATCACATCAGCACCGGCGGCGGACAAACCAGCTTCCAGGGCCGATTCGAACATGTACCCGGAAATGCGGGTATCCTTGCCCACCAGCACCCGGCAAGCGCCCATCTTGCGAAAGGCCATACCCGCGGCCCAGCCGAGCTTGAGCATGAAGTCAGGGGTGATGGGGTATTCACCGACACGGCCACGGATACCGTCGGTACCAAAATATTTTCTGCTCATAGATGCTCCATCACGCTTATTCGGCGGTTTGAACCGCTGCAATCATCCGCACTACATCGGCGGTTTCGGCGACATCGTGAACACGCAGGATGCTCGCACCCTTGGTCATCGCCAGTGCAGCCAGGGCAAGGCTGCCATAGAGCCGTTCTCCGACCGGACGACCAAGGGCCAGGCCGATCATGCTCTTGCGCGAAACGCCCACCAGCAAGGGACGCCCCAGCTGATAAAGCGCTTCCATGTGCTTGAACAGGCTAAGGTTGTGCTCCAGCTTCTTGGCAAAGCCGAAACCCGGATCAAGAATGATCCGCTCGGCCTCGATACCGACGGCCGCGCAAGCCGCCATTCGCTCTTCAAGATAGCTCGCAACCTCGGCAGTGACATCCTGGTAATGCGGATTGTCCTGCATGTCGCCCGGCTCGCCGCGCATATGCATCAGGCACACTGGCAAACCGGTAGCTGCAGCAGCATCCAGGGCACCGTCACGACTGAGTGAACGCACATCATTGATCAGCCCGGCACCGAGCCTGGCTGACTCGCGGATCACCGCTGGCGTCGAGGTATCAACCGAGATGATCACATCGAGCTCACGATTGATGGCTTCGACGATCGGGGCAACGCGCTCCAGCTCTTCAAGCGCAGACACCACTCGAGCACCAGGACGAGTGGACTCGCCACCGACATCGACCAGGGTCGCACCGGCAGCCACCATCGCCTCGGCATGACGCAATGCCGCATCACGCTGGGTGAAACGACCGCCATCGGAGAAGGAATCGGGGGTGATATTGAGGATACCCATGACATGGGTACGGGACAAATCAAGAACCCGGTTGCCGCAAGGCAACCGGGTTGGGTACTGCTTTGACGTCATAAAAGCCCTTAGATTTGCGCCGCCGGGCCGCCAATCGGCGATTCCGGGCGATCACTCTGCTGTGCAGGCGTACCCGAGCCATCCTCCCAGTCACGCGGCTCGCGCGGAGTACGGCCAGCCATGATGTCGTCGATCTGCTCGGCATCGATGGTCTCGTACTTCATCAATGCATCAGCCATGGCGTCGAGCTTGTCGCGGTTATCCGTAAGGATCTGCTTGGCGGTGGCATAGCACTGATCGATGATGCTGCGCACCTCGGAGTCGATCAGCTTGGCCGTTTCGCCCGAGACGCTGGCATGCTGGGAGCCGGCGCTGCGACCCAGGAAGACTTCACCTTCTTCTTCGGCATACATCAGCGGCCCGAGTTTTTCCGACAGGCCCCACTTGGTGACCATGTTCCGGGCAATCTGGCTCGCACGCATGATGTCGTTGGAAGCACCGGTAGTCACACCGTCGAAACCAAGGGTCATTTCCTCGGCGATACGGCCGCCGTACAGCGAGCAGATCTGGCTGATCAGCGCACGCTTGGACAGGCTGTAACGGTCTTCCTCAGGAAGGAACATGGTGACACCCAGGGCGCGACCACGTGGAATGATCGACACTTTGTAGACCGGATCATGCTCAGGCACGACGCGACCAACGATGGCATGACCCGCTTCGTGATAAGCCGTATTGCGCTTCTCTTTCTCGGACATGACCATGGTTTTGCGCTCGGCGCCCATCATGATCTTGTCTTTGGCCAGCTCGAACTCTTTCATCTCGACGACGCGCTTACCGCCACGGGCAGCAAACAGCGAGGCTTCATTGACCAGGTTGGCAAGGTCGGCACCGGAGAAACCAGGGGTACCACGGGCGATGACTGCCGGGTTGACGTTGTCGCCGACCGGCACTTTGCGCATGTGTACCTTGAGGATCTGCTCACGACCGCGAATGTCCGGCAAGCCGACCACGACCTGGCGGTCGAAGCGACCAGGACGCAGCAGCGCCGGGTCGAGCACATCAGGACGGTTGGTCGCGGCAATGACGATGATGCCGTCATTCATCTCGAAACCATCCATCTCCACCAGCAACTGGTTGAGGGTCTGCTCGCGCTCGTCGTGACCGCCACCCATGCCGGCGCCACGATGGCGACCGACGGCGTCGATTTCGTCGATGAAGATGATGCACGGTGCGTGTTTCTTGGCCTGTTCGAACATGTCGCGAACACGGCTGGCGCCGACACCGACGAACATTTCGACGAAGTCGGAACCGGAGATGGTGAAGAACGGAACCTTGGCTTCACCGGCAATCGCCTTGGCCAGCAAGGTTTTACCGGTACCCGGCGGGCCGACCATCAGCACGCCACGGGGAATGCGACCACCCAGGCGCTGGAACTTGCCTGGATCGCGCAGGAACTCTACCAGTTCGCCAACCTCTTCCTTGGCTTCGTCGCAACCTGCGACATCGGCCAGAGTAGTCTTGACCTGGTCTTCGGATAGCAGACGCGCCTTGCTCTTGCCGAAGCTCATCGGCCCGCCCTTGCCGCCGGCACCACCCTGCATCTGGCGCATGAAGAACATGAATACGGCAATGATGACCAGGATCGGGAAGCTGGCGACCAGCAGTTGGGTCCAGATGGACTGTTGCTCAGGCTGCTTGCCCTCGACCACGACGTGGTTGTCGACCAGATCACCGATCAGGCCGTTGTCCTGGATGGCCGGACGGATGGTCTTGAAGCTGTCGCCATCAGTACGCTTGCCGGTGATGACATAGCCATCGACCGCTACGCGCTCGACCTTGCCATCCTTGACCTGCTGAATGAAGTCGGAATAGTTGAGGGTCTGTGGCTCATTCGGGCTGGAGAAGTTGTTCATCACTGTCACCAGGACAGCCGCGATGATCAACCACAGGATCAAGTTCTTTGCCATATCGTTCAATTAGCTACCCTCTGAAGCCGGCTGACGGCGCAGCCGTGCCTCGCATGATATTCACCGGCCTAACTTACTACATAACCTACACATCTGCAGGCGCCGTCTGTAACCCTTTGTGAAACCTAGACTACACGATGTTCATCCAGGTAAGGCAGGACAGCCGATTGGAAATAACTATCGGGCGCCCTGAAAGTCACCGGCCTGAAGCCTTACTCGCCGCGATAACCCCTCGCCAGCAAGTACTGCTCGCGGGAGCGATCCCGCGAAGAGTCAGGCTTGATCATCTGAACCTTGTCGAATTTCTGACGAGCGTCCTTCAGATATACGTCAAAGCCTTCGCCCTGGAAAATCTTGATCAGGAAATCCCCACCCGGCTTGAGTACCCGGGTCGCCAGATCAAGGGCCAGTTCACACAGGAACATGGACTTGGGGATATCCACAGCAGGCGTACCACTCATATTGGGGGCCATATCGGAAATCACAAGGTCTACGTGTGAATTACCGACCGCCGCAAGGATCTGCTCCAGCACTTCGTCCTGGGTGAAGTCGCCCTGGACGAAGGTAACGTCCGGAATACTGTCCATCTCCAGAATGTCCGAAGCGATCAGACGACCCTGACCGCCGATCAGACGACTGGTCACCTGCGACCAGCCACCCGGCGCCGCGCCGAGATCGACTACGCTCATACCAGGGCGAATAATTCGGTACTTTTCCTGAATTTCCAGCAATTTGTAGCTCGCTCGCGAGCGATAACCATCCTTTTGCGCCTTTTTGACATAAGGATCGTTGAAGTGTTCTTTCAGCCAGCCAAGGCTTGTCTTGGAACGCGCCACTGGGCACCTCGATGATTAGGGTCGTGATTAACTGGGCGGATCCACGGGCCCTCGGGTAAAATGGCCGCCATTTTTACAGAATCAGACACAAGGGTCAGATTATGCCGCTCAATAACGAGCAGAAGAAACAGTACAAATCCATTGGCCACGATCTGAAACCAGTTCTGATTGTGGCAGGCAACGGGCTGACTGAGGGCGTTATCGCCGAACTCGAACGCGCTCTGGCCGATCACGAACTGATCAAGGTCGAGATTCGTTCGGAAGATCGGGAAGAACGTGCCGCCGCAATCGCCGCACTGTGCAAAGCCGGTCGCGCCGAGCTGGTACAGACCATCGGCAAAAAGGCGCTGATCTATCGCCGCAACCCACAGCCGAACAAGCAGCTGTCGAACATCCATCGCTACAAGTGATGTTCGCCGCGGTCAGTGGCGCGCCCTGCGCGCCCTGCCCGGCACCGGCTGCATGACCAGCAGCAAGCCGGTAAGACCCAACACCAGGTAGCAGAACAGCTGCCAGCGCAATTCCCCCGGCATGCCCACGCGCAAAGCGAAATACACCACGCACGCCAGCATTGCCATCGACAACAACTGCCCCCGCATGTCCCGCCACAGACTGGCCAGGCCCTGCGCCTGAATCAGCACCAGTGCCTGCACGCCTGCGCAAAATGCCGCAAACGCCACCAGCAACGATGCCATCAGGCTACCAATATCCTCGATCAACAGCGGCGCCAGGCCAATCTGGCCCAACGCCGGCAGCAGACCGAAATGCAGCATCCACAGGCCACCCACCCAGAACACCTGGGTCAGTTGCCAGATTGCCGGGGCGGCAGCAAAGCCCCGGCGACGGTCAGATGTGTTTGACTTCGACAATCTCGTACTCGACCGTACCGCTTGGCGTTTTGATCACCACGGTATCACCCTCTTCCTTGCCAATGATGGCGCGGGCGATCGGAGCACCGACCGAGAGTTTGCCCTGCTTCACGTCCGCTTCGTCTTCACCCACGATCTGGTAAGTCACCTGATCGCCGGTCTCGGTGTTTTCCAGGTCCACGGTGGTACCGAAAATCACTTTGCCAGTGTGGGCGATGGTGGTGACATCGATCACCACCGAGTTCTGCAGGCGGCCTTCGATATCGCGAATACGCGCCTCGACCATACCCTGCTCTTCGCGGGCAGCGTGGTACTCGGCGTTTTCCTTGAGATCGCCCAGTTCGCGGGCTTCACCAATGGCCTGGCTCAGGCGCGGACGCTCGGTCTTGCTCAGGAAAAGGTGCTCTTCCTCCAGGGCGCGAGCGCCCTGGACGGTCATCGGGTACTTGGTAATGCTCATGCTTTGAGTCCTGCATGCAGATCCTGCAAGCGGCGAACGGTCTTTTCAGGACCAAATTTCAGCGCTTCGCAGATGGCTTCACCGGCCGCAATGGTGGTGGTGCAGTAAATCTTGTGCTGCAACGCATTGCGACGAATCGAGTAGGAGTCGGCGATCGACTGGCGGCCTTCGGTGGTGTTGATGATCAGCGACACTTCGTCGTTCTTGATCATGTCGACCACGTGCGGACGACCTTCGGTCACCTTGTTCACGCGACGCACTTTCAGGCCAGCCGCTTCGATAACCTTGGCGGTACCGACGGTGGCAACCACTTCGAAGCCCAGGGCGATCAGATCACGGGCAACACCGGCCACTTGTGGCTTGTCGTCGTCACGCACGCTGATGAACGCAGTACCGCCGGTCGGCAGCACTTCGCTGGCACCCATCTGGGCTTTGGCGAAGGCCTCACCGAAGCTGTCGCCGACACCCATGACTTCACCGGTGGATTTCATCTCAGGGCCGAGGATCGGGTCAACACCCGGGAACTTGGCAAACGGGAACACCGCTTCTTTGACACTGTAGAAGTTAGGAATGATTTCCTGGGTGAAACCGATTTCTTTCAGCGATTTGCCAGCCATGACGCGCGCGGCAATCATCGCCAGCGAAGTGCCGATGCACTTGGAGACGAAAGGCACGGTACGCGAAGCGCGCGGGTTGACTTCGATCACGTAGATCTTGTCGCCCTGCAGCGCCAGCTGGACGTTCATCAGGCCGACAACACCCAGTTCCAGGGCCATTTTCTTGACCTGTTCGCGGACCTCGTCCTGAACATGGGCCGGCAGCGAGTACGGTGGCAGCGAGCAAGCCGAGTCACCGGAGTGGACACCCGCCTGTTCGATGTGCTGCATGATCGCGCCGATCACTACGTCCTTGCCGTCGCAGACCGCATCCACGTCCATCTCGATGGCGCAGTTGAGGAAGTGGTCGAGCAATACCGGGCTGTCGTTGGACACTTGTACCGCTTCGCGCAGGTAGCGCTTGAGCTCGTCCAGTTCGTAGACGATTTCCATCGCACGGCCGCCCAGTACGTAGGACGGGCGCACCACCAGCGGGTAACCGATAACGCCGGCAGCACGAATCGCTTCGTCTTCGCTGCGCACGGTGGCGTTAGGCGGCTGCAGCAGGTTCAGGCGCTGAACCATGTGCTGGAAGCGCTCACGGTCTTCCGCGCGGTCGATGGCGTCAGGGCTGGTGCCGATGATTGGTACGCCGGCTTCTTCCAGGGCACGCGCCAGCTTCAGCGGAGTCTGGCCGCCGTAGTGGACGATCACGCCTTTTGGCTTCTCGACACGCACCACTTCCAGCACGTCTTCCAGGGTCAGCGGCTCGAAGTACAGACGGTCGGAGGTGTCGTAGTCGGTGGAGACGGTTTCCGGGTTGCAGTTGACCATGATGGTCTCGTAACCGTCTTCACGCAGGGCCAGTGCCGCGTGTACGCAGCAGTAGTCGAACTCGATACCCTGACCGATACGGTTAGGACCGCCGCCGAGGATCATGATCTTGTCGCGGGTCGACGGGTTCGCTTCACACTCTTCCTCGTAGGTCGAGTACAGGTAGGCGGTGTCGGTGGCGAACTCGGCCGCGCAGGTGTCAACGCGCTTGTAGACCGGGAACACTTCCAGCTTGTGGCGGTGACGACGCAGGTTCTTGTCGGTGATACCCAGCAGCTTGGCCAGACGCTGGTCGGAGAAGCCCTTGCGCTTGAGACGCAGCATCAGGTCCTTGTCGATCGCCGACAGGGCCAGGGTCTTGACCTTCTCTTCTTCTTTGATCAGGTCTTCCATCTGCACCAGGAACCAGTGGTCGATACCGGTCAGGGCGAAGATTTCGTCGCAGGTCATGCCCGAGCGCATGGCGTCAGCCACGTACCAGATGCGCTCGGCACCCGGCACGGTCAGCTCGCGCTTGAGGATGCTGGCAGCGTCAGGGCTGGCCAGGTCGACTTTCGGGTCGAGGCCGCAAACACCGACTTCCAGACCGCGCAGGGCTTTCTGCAGGGATTCCTGGAAGGTCCGGCCGATGGCCATGACTTCACCCACGGATTTCATCTGGGTGGTCAGGCGGGCGTCGGCTTTCGGGAATTTTTCGAAGGCGAAACGTGGCAGCTTGGTAACGACGTAGTCGATCGACGGCTCGAAGGAAGCCGGGGTACGGCCGCCAGTGATGTCGTTCTGCAGTTCGTCGAGGGTGTAACCGACAGCCAGCTTGGCGGCGATCTTGGCGATCGGGAAGCCAGTGGCTTTCGAGGCCAGGGCCGAGGAACGCGATACCCGCGGGTTCATCTCGATCACGACCATGCGGCCGGTGTCCGGGCAGATGCCGAACTGCACGTTGGAACCGCCGGTTTCAACACCGATTTCACGCAGCACCGCCAGCGAGGCGTTGCGCATGATCTGGTATTCCTTGTCGGTCAAGGTCTGTGCCGGAGCCACGGTGATCGAGTCACCGGTGTGCACGCCCATCGGGTCGAAGTTCTCGATCGAGCAGACGATGATGCAGTTGTCCTTTTTGTCGCGGACCACTTCCATCTCGTACTCTTTCCAGCCGATCAGCGATTCGTCGATCAGCAGCTCTTTGGTCGGCGACAGGTCCAGACCACGGGCGCAGATTTCTTCGAATTCTTCCCGATTGTAAGCAATACCGCCACCGGTGCCGCCCATGGTGAAGGACGGACGGATGATGCACGGGAAGCCGAGCTTCTCGAGCACTGCGTTGGCTTCTTCCATGCTGTGGGCGATACCGGAGCGCGGGCATTCCAGGCCGATGGCCTTCATGGCGGTATCGAAGCGCGAACGGTCTTCGGCTTTGTCGATGGTGTCGGCGTTGGCACCGATCATTTCCACGCCGAACTTTTCCAGGACGCCTTCGCGCTCCAGGTCCAGGGCGCAGTTCAGGGCGGTCTGGCCACCCATGGTCGGCAGCAGCGCGTCAGGGCGTTCTTTTTCGATGATCTTGGCAACGGTCTGCCACTTGATCGGCTCGATGTAGGTGGCGTCGGCCATGGCCGGGTCGGTCATGATGGTGGCCGGGTTGGAGTTCACCAGGATGACGCGATAGCCCTCTTCGCGCAGGGCTTTACAGGCCTGGGCGCCGGAGTAGTCGAATTCGCAGGCCTGGCCGATCACGATCGGGCCAGCGCCAAGAATCAGGATGCTTTTAATGTCTGTACGTTTTGGCATGGGTATCACTCAATTCCGCAGGTCAGTCGGCAAGCCGCTTTGAACAATCTTGGGACAGCACCTGAACGCGGCTTGCACCGGTTCAGGGCCTTCTCGCAGGTGCTCAGCGGCGCTTGGCCATGGCATCGATGAAACGGTCGAACAGAGGCGCGACGTCAGTCGGGCCCGGGCTGGCTTCAGGGTGGCCCTGGAAGCTGAACGCGCTCTTGTCGGTGCGCTCGATACCCTGCAGGGTACCGTCGAACAGCGACTTGTGGATGGCGCGGACGTTGCCCGGCAGGGTGGCCTCATCAACCGCGAAACCGTGGTTCTGGCTGGTGATCATCACCACGCCGGTATCCAGGTCCTGGACCGGGTGGTTGGCACCGTGGTGACCATGACCCATTTTCACGGTCTTGGCACCGGAGGCCAGGGCCAGCAGCTGGTGACCCAGGCAGATACCGAATACCGGGATTTCGGTTTCGAGGATGTCCTTGATCGCCTGGATCGCGTAGTCGCATGGCTCCGGATCACCAGGGCCGTTGGACAGGAACACGCCATCCGGGTTGAGCGCCAGGACTTCGCTGGCCGGAGTTTGTGCCGGCACCACGGTCAGGCGGCAGCCGCGGGCAACCAGCATGCGCAGGATGTTCAGCTTGACGCCGTAGTCGTAGGCAACCACGTGGTACGGCAGATCGGCGGCATCGATGGTCGCGTGGCTGTCGGTTTTCAGCTCCCAGACGCTGGAGCGCCATTCGTAGCTAGACTTGGTGCTGACAACTTTCGCCAGGTCCATGCCCTTGAGGCCAGGGAAACCGCGAGCGGCGGCGATTGCAGCCTCTTCGCTGATGTTGTCGCCGGCCAGGATGCAACCGTTCTGCGCGCCCTTCTCACGCAGGATGCGCGTCAGACGACGCGTGTCGATGCCGGCGATCGCTACCACGTTATTGGCTTTGAGGTAGTCAGGCAGCGACTGCTTGTTGCGCCAGTTGCTCGCGATAAGTGGCAGGTCGCGAATCACCAGACCGGCCGACCAGACGCGATCGGACTCGGCGTCTTCCGGCGTGGTGCCGGTGTTGCCGATGTGTGGGTAAGTCAGGGTAACGATTTGCTGCGCATAGGAAGGGTCAGTCAGGATTTCCTGATAGCCGGTCATTGCGGTGTTAAACACCACCTCACCAACGGTTTGTCCGTCGGCTCCAATGGCTTCACCGCGAAAAATGCTGCCATCGGCAAGGGCGAGTATGGCTGGCTTAGTCAAGAAGACCTCCCGTAAATCTAGCCTGAAGGGGCGATCGCAGGTTGCAAAAAAGCGGAATGACGTATAGACACGTCACCCCGCTTTCTTAATCGAATTATCTGCGCGCTTTTAGTGGACACACTAAAGCTGTAGCTTACAGAAAAACGCTTTTTTGGTCTACCACTGATGTGCCTGAAAAGCTCAGGAATGCGACAGGGCGCATTGGAGGGGTGCTGTGGGAGGGGCAAGCCCGCCCCCACAGGAGTGTTGCCATCAACGCAGGTCGAGTACGTCCTGCATGTCGTACAAGCCAGGCTCGCGCCCGTCCAGCCACAGGGCGGCACGCACCGCACCCTTGGCAAAGGTCATGCGACTTGAAGCCTTGTGAGTGATCTCAAGGCGCTCACCGTCAGCGGCGAACAACACGGTGTGATCACCAACCACGTCGCCGGCACGCACAGTGGCGAAACCGATGGTCTGACGGTCACGGGCACCGGTCTGGCCTTCACGGCCGTACACCGCCACTTCCTGCAGGTCACGCCCCAGCGCATTGGCGACGACTTCGCCCATGCGCAGCGCGGTACCCGATGGCGCATCGACCTTGTGCCGATGGTGAGCTTCGATGATTTCGATATCGACATCATCCCCGAGCACTCGCGCAGCCATGTCCAGCAGTTTCAGACTGAGGTTGACGCCAACACTGAAGTTGGCCGCAAAGACGATCGGGATATCTTTACCCGCCTCGGCCAGCAACTGCTTCTCTTCGACACTGAAACCGGTAGTACCGATGATCATGGCCTTGCCCGCCTTACGGCAGAACTCCAGGTTCTTCAGGGTCACCGACGGGTGAGTGAAATCGATCAGCACGTCGAATTCGTCAGCAACCTTGGCCAGATCGTCGGACAGCGGTACGCCGATCCGACCCAGCGCCGCCAGCTCACCGGCATCAGCCCCGACCAGCGAACTGTCCGGACGATCAATCGCCGCAGTCAGCCCCGCACCCGGAGCCTGCTGTACTGCTTCGATCAGGGTCTTGCCCATGCGCCCTGCCGCGCCCATTACCGCTATACGTCGCATGCCCTATTCCTTCTTACAAGTCGCCGAAGAAGCGCTTTACGCCTTCGAACCAGCCATTGGCTTTCGGCGAATGGGAACTGTCGCCTTCCAGCGAATCGCGCAGCTCTTCGAGCAGCTCACGCTGGCGACGACTGAGGTTGACCGGTGTTTCGACTGCGACGCGGCACATCAGGTCGCCAGCACCACCACCACGAACCGGCGCCACACCCTTACCACGCAGTCGGAACTGCTTGCCGGTCTGGGTACCTTCCGGAATCTTCAGCTTGACCCGACCATCGAGAGTCGGCACTTCCAGCTCGCCACCCAGGGCAGCATCGGTGTAGCTGATCGGTACTTCGCAGTACAGGTGCTTGCCGTCACGCTGGAAGATCGGGTGTTCGCGCACGTTGATCACAACGTACAGATCACCGGTCGGACCGCCATGAGAACCGGCTTCACCTTCACCGGACAGACGAATGCGATCGCCCGTATCGACACCGGCCGGCACCTTGACCGAAAGGGTCTTGTATTCTTCGACACGACCTTCGCCGTGGCAGGAACCGCACGGATCAGTAATGATCTTGCCCTGGCCATGGCAACGCGGGCAGGTCTGCTGGACCGAGAAGAAGCCCTGCTGCATGCGCACCTGACCAATACCACCGCAGGTCGGACAGGTCGAAGGCGACGAGCCCTTCTTGGCACCGGAACCATCGCACGGCTCGCAGTTGACCAGTGTCGGCACACGGATATTGACCGTGGTACCACGCACCGCTTCTTCCAGGTTCAGCTCCAGGGTGTAGCGCAGGTCGCTGCCACGCTGGGCACCACCGCGCGAGCCACCGCGGCCGCCACCGAAGAAGTCGCTGAACACGTCACCAAAAATATCGGAGAAGTTCGCGCCACCAAAGCCGGCACCGCCGCCACCCATGCTCGGATCGACACCGGCATGACCGTACTGATCATAGGCGGCGCGCTTGCTGGCATCGGAGAGCACTTCGTAAGCCTCGTTGGCTTCCTTGAATTTCTCTTCCGACTCTTTGTCATCAGGGTTACGGTCCGGGTGATGCTTCATCGCCAGGCGGCGATAGGCCTTCTTCAGGTCCGCTTCACTGGAGCCGCGCTCAACTCCCAGAACTTCGTAATAGTCACGCTTTGCCATAAGTCTTTGCACTCTTGAGGACGTTCGGCAAACCTCTGCGCATTCCGCGCTGTGCCGCCAGCAGCTGCCTCAACCCCCTCCAGGAGGCCTGACAGATGCTGTAAAAATTCGGGTATTGCAGACACGCCAACGCGGGAGCAAGCCCCCGCGCGGCGACATCCTACCAGCCAACCACTAGAAAGCAGTCAACCGGCCGACAACCTGTAGCAATTACTTGTTGTCTTTGACTTCTTCGAACTCAGCATCAACGACGTCGTCGTGCTTGGCTTCTTCAGCCTGCTGTGCGCCAGCCTGTGGCTGCTCGGCCTGCTGCTCGGCGTACATCTTCTGAGCAACTGGAGCCGAAACTTTCGACAGCTCTTCGACCTTGGCGTCGATGGCAGCCTTGTCGTCGCCTTTGATAGCGGCTTCCAGGGCAACCACGGCAGCTTCGATCGCAGTCTTCTCTTCAGCAGTGACCTTGTCACCGGCGTCAGCGACCATCTTGCGAGTCGAGTGAACCAGTGCATCACCCTGGTTGCGGGCAGCGGCCAGTTCTTCGAACTTGCGGTCTTCTTCCGAGTTCGCTTCGGCGTCGCGGATCATCTGCTGAATTTCTTCATCAGACAGACCGGAGTTGGCCTTGATCACGATCGACTGAGTCTTGCCAGTAGCCTTGTCTTTGGCGCCTACGTGCAGGATGCCGTTGGCGTCGATGTCGAAGGTTACTTCGATCTGTGGCACGCCACGTGGTGCTGGTGGAATCTCGGCCAGGTCGAACTTGCCCAGGGACTTGTTCTGTGCAGCCTGCTTACGCTCACCTTGCAGCACGTGAATGGTCACGGCGCTCTGGTTGTCATCGGCAGTCGAGAACACCTGCGACTTTTTGGTCGGGATAGTGGTGTTCTTCTCGATCAGCGCAGTCATCACGCCACCCATGGTTTCGATACCCAGGGTCAGCGGGCTGACGTCCAGCAGCAGTACGTCTTTGACGTCACCGGCCAGTACCGCACCCTGGATAGCAGCACCCATGGCAACAGCTTCGTCAGGGTTGACGTCTTTACGCGCTTCTTTACCGAAGAAATCGGTAACCGCTTTCTGTACCAGCGGCATACGGGTCTGACCGCCAACCAGGATCACGTCGTCGATCTTGCTGACGTCGATACCGGCGTCTTTCATCGCAATGCGGCAAGGCTCGATGGTGCGCTGAACCAGGTCTTCGACCAGCGACTCCAGCTTGGCGCGGGAGATCTTCACGTTCAGGTGCTTAGGACCGGTGGCATCTGCAGTGATGTACGGCAGGTTGACGTCGGTCTGCTGGCTCGAGGACAGCTCGATCTTGGCTTTTTCAGCGGCTTCTTTCAGGCGCTGCATGGCCAGCGGGTCACCTTTGAGGTTCATGCCGCTTTCTTTCTTGAACTCGTCGACGAGGTAGTCGATCAGGCGAATGTCGAAGTCTTCACCACCGAGGAAAGTGTCACCGTTGGTGGCCAATACTTCGAACTGGTGCTCGCCATCGACTTCGGCGATTTCGATCACCGAAACGTCGAAGGTACCACCACCGAGGTCATAAACGATCACGGTGTGGTCGCCTTTGGCCTTGTCCATACCGTACGCCAGCGCAGCCGCGGTTGGTTCGTTGATGATACGTTTTACGTCCAGACCGGCGATGCGACCGGCATCCTTGGTGGCCTGACGCTGGCTGTCGTTGAAGTAGGCCGGAACGGTGATGACCGCCTCGGTCACTGGCTCGCCGAGGTAGTCTTCGGCGGTTTTCTTCATCTTTTTCAGGATTTCAGCCGAGATTTGTGGCGGTGCCATTTTCTGGCCGTTCACTTCAACCCAGGCGTCGCTGTTGTCCGCTTTGACAATTTTGTACGGAACCATCTGGATGTCTTTCTGCACGACGTCTTCATCGAAGCGACGGCCGATCAGACGCTTTACCGCGTACAGGGTGTTGTGCGGGTTGGTGACAGCCTGACGCTTGGCCGACTGGCCAACCAGGATCTCGCCATCGTTGGCATAAGCGATGATCGACGGCGTGGTACGCGCGCCTTCAGCGTTCTCGATAACCTTGGCGCTGCCGTTTTCCAGAATGGAGACGCAGGAGTTGGTGGTCCCCAGGTCGATACCGATGATTTTACCCATGTTAACTCTCCCGAAACTTGAATTTGGTTGCCGCAGCAGTGGTGGCTAACTGCGGTAATACTTGAATGCTTGACACCTAGATGGGGGCGCCAGAAACGATTTCAAGCCTGCTCGTCAATCGACGGCGAAACCGCTGCCGGGGCCTTGCTGACCACGACCATGGCCGGGCGCAGCAGGCGACCGTTGAGCTGGTAGCCCTTCTGGAACACCTTGAGCACGCTGTTGGGCTCGACCTCGGCGCTTTCCTGCATGGCCATGGCCTGGTGGTGCTCGGCATTGAAGGGTTCGCCGTGCGGGTCAATCGCCTCGAGGTTGTAGCGCTTGAGGGTGTCGTGGAACATCTTCAGGGTCAGCTCGATACCTTCGCGCATAGGGCGAATGTTCTCGTCCTCGGCGCTGGACAGTTCCAGGCCACGCTCGAGGCTGTCGATGACCGGCAGCAGGTCACCGGCGAATTTTTCCAGGGCGAACTTGTGCGCCTTCTCTACGTCCTGCTCGGCGCGACGGCGCACGTTCTGCAGGTCAGCGGCGGTGCGCAGGGATTGATCCTGGGCCGCCGCCAGCTGCTCTTCGAGCACCTGTACGCGGGCGCTCAGGTCTTGGTCGCCAGTCGCTTCGGCGTTCAGATTCTGTTCATCCAGCTGTTCGTCAGCCATAAAATCTCTCCTCTCGAATAAGGTCTGCGAGCATTACTCGCGCTTCTGCCGCCTATATGGGGTCGCAAAACCCAGGTTCAAGGGCTACGAAACAGCTCACGCGCATTCACTCATAACCCATCGCAATCAGAACCGCGCCCTGATAACCAAATTGAACTAAACGGCAGCATTGTCAGAGGATTTGAAAACACTGTATAAATAACCAGACTTAACGCCTGGGAGCCGCCCCAATGCTGGTGCACCTGTCCGTACACAACTATGCCATCGTCGAACACCTGGACCTCGAGCTCGCCCGCGGGATGAGCGTCATTACCGGCGAAACCGGGGCCGGCAAATCGATCATGCTCGACGCCCTCGGCCTGACTCTGGGTGATCGTGCCGACAGTGGCGTGGTGCGCCCAGGCGCCGACAAGGCCGACATCCTCGCCACCTTCGATCTGGCAGACATTCCCGAGGCCCGCACCTGGCTGGCCGAGCGCGACCTGGACAATGATGGTCCGTGCATCCTGCGCCGGGTGATCACCGCCGAAGGCCGCAGCCGCGGCTACATCAACGGCACGCCCTGCCCGCTCGGCGACCTCAAGGCCCTCGGCGAGCTGCTCATAGATATCCACAGCCAGCACGAGCACCAGTCGCTACTGAAGTCCGATACCCACCGCCGCCTGCTTGACGAGTACGCCGGTGCCACCGACCTGGCCCGCCAGGTGCAACTGGCCGCCCAGCGCTGGCGCCAGACCCGCCAGGAGCTGGAGCGCCTGTCCAACTCCGGCGACGAGCAGCGGGCGCAACATCAATTGCTCAGCTACCAGCTCGAAGAACTCGACAACCTCGGCCTGGGCGAGAACGAACTGGAGCAGCTGGAGCAGGAACACAAGAACCTGACCAACGCCGAAGCACTCTTTGGCATCTGCCGCCAGGTGATCGATCACTGCAGCGAAAACGATTCCGGGAATGTGCTCAACGCCCTGACCGCCAGCCTCAATCGCCTGACCGCAGTGCAAAATGCGCCCAAGGCACTGGGCGAAGCCGCCAACATGATCGCCAGCGCACAGATCCAGGTTGAAGAAGCGGTCGGCGAGCTGAACCGCTTCCTTGATCACTTCGACGCCGACCCCGCGCGCCTGCAGCAACTCGAAGAACGTCTCGACAGCATCTATACCCTCGCCCGCAAACACCGTGTGCACCCGACAGAACTGGCAAACCTGCAACAGCGGCTGATGGAAGAACTCGAAGGCCTGAATGCCAATGACGAGTCCATCGAGCGTCTTGGCGAAGAACTGGCGGCCTTTGCCCGCCATTACCAGGACAAAGCCGGTGAGTTGAGCGCCCTGCGCATTCAGGCTGCCAACCAGCTGGCCGGCGCGGTCGAGCAGGAAATCCAGCGCTTGGGCATGCCCGGCGGCCGCTTCAGCATCGAACTGCACGCCAATGGCAGCGACGAGCTGTCTCCCCACGGCCTGGAGCAGGTGGAGCTACTGGTCAGCGCCAACCCCGGCCAGCCGCTCAAGGGCCTAGCCAAAGTCGCCTCCGGAGGTGAGCTGTCACGGATCAGCCTGGCCATCCAGGTGATCACCGCGCAAACCTCGCGCATCCCGACGCTGGTCTTCGACGAAGTCGATGTCGGGATCGGCGGCCCGACGGCAGAGATCGTCGGTCAATTGTTGCGACGCCTGGGCGAACGCGGCCAGGTACTGACCGTGACCCACCTGCCACAAGTGGCCGCCCAGGGCCATCATCACCTGTTTGTCCACAAGGTGCGCAACAGTGACGCCACACATACCGCCGTGGCCAACCTGGGCAAGCGCGAACGGGTTGAAGAAGTGGCGCGGATGCTCGGCGGTATCGACCTGACCAAGGAGTCCCTGGCCCACGCCCGCAAGATGGTGGTCACCAGCAAAGCCTGATACCCGACCCAGAAAGCACAAAGGCGACCCCAGGGTCGCCTTTGATGCTGCGCAACAAGAAGTGTTACTTACTTTTCTTGCGCACGTACAGGACCAGATTATGGTCAACCAGTTCGAAACCATGTTCGGCAACGATTTCTTTCTGGCGCTTTTCAATTTCGCTATCGAAGAACTCGATAACTTCGCCAGTCTCCATGTTGACCATATGGTCATGGTGGCCGCCATCGGCCAGCTCGAACACGGCGTGACCGCCGTCGAAGTTGTGGCGCACTACCAGACCGGCAGCTTCGAACTGGGTCAGAACACGGTAGACCGTGGCCAGACCGACATCCTCGCCTGCCTCCATCAGCGCCTTGTAGACATCCTCAGCACTCATGTGACGTTGCTCGGTAGAGTCGAGCATCTGTAGAATTTTTACTCGAGGCAGTGTCACCTTGAGACCGGCTTTGCGCAGTTCGCTATTTTCAACCATGGTCAGCTTTCTCGCCGATGCTGCTTCGCAGCTTCTCTGAATACGGGTATGATCGGGGTTTACGTTGTCCAGCCAAGATAGTGGAAGTCGCCCACCGATGCAAAACACCAAGCTCTTGCTAACCAGCCTCACCTTTGTGGGACTGCTCGCACTCGCCGGTTGCTCGTTCCCCGGGGTTTACAAAATCGACATCCAGCAGGGCAATGTCGTCACGCAAGACATGATAGACCAATTACGCCCCGGAATGACCCGCCGGCAAGTACGGTTTATCATGGGTAACCCGCTGATCCAGGATACCTTCCACACCAACCGCTGGGATTACCTGTACAGCTTGCAACCTGGTGGCGGCCAACGCCAGCAGGAACGCATGAGCATTTTCTTCAACGAGAACGATCAACTGGTCAGCCTGTCCGGCGACTTCATGCCAGGCGTCAGCCGCGACCAGGAAATCCTCGGCGGCAGCGGCGACACCAGCGTCAGCCCGGCACAGCCAGGCACCACCACGGAGCCGACCGAACAGGTCAAAGAAACCCCGGCCAAGCCAGGCTCCCTGGAAGAGAAGATCCAGCGCGAAGTCGATACCATCGAAACGATCCCGGTACCGACCCCAGCCCCACTGGAAACCTCGCCGCAGTAAGCATTCTGCAGGCAAAGAAAAGCCCGGACATTCCGGGCTTTTTTGTGCCTGCAATTCAGCGCTTGGCTTTCTTGAAGACCCTCGCCACCTTGTCGGCGCGCTGTTTACGCACTTCCTTGGGGTCGATCAACAAAGGCCTGTACAGCTCAATACGATCACCTTCAGCGACCGCCTGCTGCGCCGCCTCGTTGACGACTTTACCAAAGATGCCAAGCGGACACGCGTCTACATCCAGACCCGGCACTTGTTCGGCGATGCCCGACAACCGCACCGCTTCACGCAGTGTCGTGCCAGGCGCCACGTCCACAGCCAGCAACCATTGCTGCTCGGCCGTGGCGTAAACCACTTCAACCCGCAAGTTGTTTGGCCCGCTGACAGAAGGCATCGACCAGGGTATTGGCCGCCTGATTGAACAGCGGCCCGAGGGTCGCCCGCACTAGTGGTCCGGCGTAGTCGAAAGACAGGTCCAGACTGATCTTGCAGGCCTTCTCGCCCAATGGCTTGAAGATCCACAGACCGTGCAACTGATTGAACGGCCCCTCCTCCAGGTTCATCTCGATGGATTGCCCGGGCACCAGTACATTACGGGTAACAAACTTCTGGCTCATGCCTCCCTTGGCCACTTCCAGGCTGGCGCGCATCAACTCGTCATTGACCTCGAGCACCGTGCTGGACGAGCACCAGGGCAGGAACTCCGGGTAGCGCGCAACATCGTTGACCAGGTCGTACAACGCCTGGGCCGGATAGGGCAGCAGGGCCGAACGTTGAATATGGGTAGTCATCCAGGTGTCACTTCCAAAGCTGAGCGGCAAACACAACCAGAATGCCGAGTGGCGCCACATAGCGCATCAAGAAGAAAGTCAGAGCAAACAGCAACGGGCTGCGCATTGCCAATTCATCGCGCACCGCCTCACGCCCCATGATCCAACCCGCGAATATCACAAAGCACAAACCACCCAGCGGCAACATGATCCGCGAGGTGAAAAAGTCGATCACGCCAAAGAAGTCCAGCCCGCCGCTCACACCCCACTGGTAGAGCTGAAAACCGCTGCCGTCGTTCACGAAAAAGCGTGCCTGTTGCCAGATATTGAACGAAAACACTGTACCCAGGCCGACCAACCAGCAACTGAAAGCCAGCCAGGTAGTGATCCAGCCACGGCGTACGCCAGTACGTTCCACCAGGTAGGCGACCATGGGCTCAAGCAGGGAAATCGCCGAGCTCCAGGCCGCCACCGCCACTAGAACAAAGAATACGACGCCCATCAATTGACCAAAGGCCACATTACCGAAGGCAAACGGCAAGGCGACAAACATCAGGCCCGGGCCCTCGCTCGGGTTCAGGCCGGCAGCGAAGACGATCGGGAACAGGGCCAGGCCGGCCAGCAGCGAAACAAAGGTATCGAGCAAGGCAACAGCAACGATGGTGCCGCCAATAGAGGCGCCTTTCGGCATGTAGGCCCCATAGATCAACAGCGAGCCGACACCGACACTCAACGAGAAAAAGGCGTGCCCCATGGCCGGCAACAAGCCATCCAGTAGGCGCGAGGTGTCGAAGTCGAACATGAAGTGCAGGCCCTGCATGAAGTGCCCGGTCGTCAGGCTGTACCCCAGCAGGATTACCAGCAGCAGGAACAACAGCGGCATCATGATCCGCAGGCTTTTCTCCAACCCCGCCACCACGCCACGGGCAATCACCAGCGCCGACAGCAGCATGAACAGGCTGTGCCACAGCACCAGCCGCCAAGGGTCGCTGATCACGCCATTGAAGTAACCGCCGACCTGATCAGCCGTCACCCCCTGAAAATCGCCCCGGCCCATATTGATGATGTAGTCGA
This sequence comes from Pseudomonas sp. GW821-FHT10B02, assembly GCF_059415665.1. Classification (NCBI taxonomy): domain Bacteria; kingdom Pseudomonadati; phylum Pseudomonadota; class Gammaproteobacteria; order Pseudomonadales; family Pseudomonadaceae; genus Pseudomonas; species Pseudomonas sp. GW821-FHT10B02. The sequence continues at coordinate 67,520 of NZ_JBWKNR010000011.1, forward strand.
ACGACCAACCACCGACCACGCTGTAAAACGACAGGATCAGCAACGCCGTGACCATCCCGGCGAATGCCCACCAGGACCAGCGCGGCGAATGCCCGGCCTCCAGCGCCAGGTCACGCAGGGCGTTGGCCGGGCTTTGCCGGGTGCGGCGGCCGATCAGGGTCTCGGCCAGCATCACCGGAATACCAATCAAGGCAATACAGGCCAGAAACACCAGAACAAAGGCACCGCCACCGTAGACGCCGACCATGTAGGGGAATTTCCAGATACTCCCCAAGCCCACCGCGGCACCGGTCGCCGCCAGTACAAATACCCAGCGACTGGCCCAGCCACCATGGACAGAAACCTTGTCCGTCGACATCAACACGCTCAACTGTGGAAAAAAAGAGCGCGCATTGTCCGGGATTCACCTCACAGGCTCAAGCGCACTGCTACCCCGTAGCCGACAGCGCAACGACTGCCTATAATGCCGCCCCTATGGCTAAACAAACGAAACATCCGACAGGGACCATCGCGCAGAATAAAAAGGCGCGACACGATTACTTCATCGAGCACAAGTTCGAGGCCGGATTGGTCCTGTCCGGTTGGGAAGTAAAAAGTCTGCGTGCCGGCAAGGCGCATCTGACCGACAGTTACGTGGTGCTCAAAGATGGCGAGGCCTGGCTGATGGGCAGCCATATCACGCCGCTGACGGCCGCCAGTACGCATGTCATTGCCGACCCGACACGCACCCGCAAACTGCTGCTCAATAAACGCGAGCTGGAGCGCCTGCACGCTGCCGTCCAGCAAAAGGGCTACACCTGCGTAGCCTTGTCGATTTATTGGAGCAAGCACCTGATCAAGTGCGAAATCGCGCTCGGCAAGGGCAAGAAGGAATACGACAAGCGCGATACCCAGCGCGAGCGTGATTCCAATCGCGAATTGCAGCGTGCGGTGCGCAACAAGGGCAAGGAAGACTGATTCTTTCTGGCAGGTGACCCCGGGTTGCCTGTTATGTCCTCATCGCTGGCAAGGCCAGCTCCCACAGCAGAGCTTCAGATTACTGCTATTTCTGTGGGAGCCGGCATTGCCGGCGATGCAAGGCACAGCCTTGCACGCGCCAACTAACGCCCACTACGCCGCTCCGCTCGCGCTGTTCGCTGCACTTCCTGGCGCACTTCATCGAGCACTTCCTGCACATACAGAATGTGTCGGCTGGACACCTCGCGAGCATCCTCTGCCCGCCCTTCGACGATCGCCAGGTACAGCTCACGGTGCTGATTGATCAGCATGTCGCGGGTTTCGGCACGCTGCTTGTACATGCCGCCAATGTTGGTCACCACGTTACGCTTGAGCAGATCGAACAGCCCACGGATGGTGTGCAGCAACACCGCATTGTGGCTGGCTTCAGCAATCGCCAGATGAAAACGTGCATCAGCAGCGCCCTCCTCGGCCCGATCCACTTCACCCGAGCGGGCGTAACAATCCTGCAAGGTATCGAACGCTGCCTTGAGGCGCTGACGATCCGGCTCAGTCGCGCGGATTGCCGCGTAATAGGCGCACGATGCCTCCAGGGTATGCCGGAATTCCAGCAGATCGCGCTGGGCCTCAGGATTACTCTCCAGTAGCTGCAACAACGGATCGCTGAAAGTCGAACCCAACGCCTCGGCCACATAGTTGCCGCCGCCCTGGCGACTGACCAGCAACCCTTTGGCCACCAGCTTCTGGATCGCTTCACGCAATGAAGGCCGCGACACCCCGAACTGTTCAGCCAATACCCGCTCGGCAGGCAGCCGCTGACCGGCAGTCAGGGTGCCCTCAAGAATCATCCCCTCAAGCCTGTCGACGATATCGTCGGACAAACGGCGTTGGCGGACCTGATCAAAAACCATCACATGCTCTCCACAATCCCGAGTGCGTTCGGGGCCGTCTATTCTGGCCTATCCGCTCCCTGCCGACACCCATCAGATTGCAACTTTCGCTGCCGCTCAGGCCAGTTCGCCGACACCCATCCGACGAAAGTTTTCTTGGGACAAATTGACACACCCACAGCGAGGCTTTTAACCTAGCGCCTCGACATTGTAAATTGGTCTTACCAATTATCCAATGCCAGTGCTGACCAACAACAATTAGGGGCCACCCCATATGCAAACCTGGCAACAGCTCTACAGTCCGCTTGGTAGTCTTGGCCTGTCCGCGCTCGCGGCAGTCATCCCGATCGTGTTCTTCTTTCTCGCTCTGGCAGTGTTCCGGCTCAAGGGCCACGTCGCCGGCAGCATCACCCTCGGTTTGTCGATCCTGGTAGCGATCTTCGCCTTCCAGATGCCCGCCGACATGGCGCTTGCCGCCGCCGGATACGGTTTTGCCTATGGCCTGTGGCCAATCGCCTGGATCATCGTCGCGGCGGTGTTCCTCTACAAACTGACAGTCAAGAGCGGCCAGTTCGAAGTGATCCGCAGCTCGGTGCTGTCGATTACCGATGACCAACGCCTGCAGGTGCTGCTGATCGGCTTCTGCTTCGGCGCCTTCCTTGAAGGTGCGGCAGGCTTCGGCGCGCCGGTGGCGATTACCGCTGCGCTGCTGGTCGGCCTGGGCTTCAATCCGCTGTACGCGGCCGGCCTGTGCCTGATCGCCAACACCGCGCCAGTGGCCTTCGGCGCTCTCGGCATCCCGATCATCGTCGCCGGTCAGGTGACCGGTATCGACGCCTTCAAGATCGGCGCCATGACCGGTCGCCAGCTGCCGCTGCTGTCGCTGTTCGTGCCGTTCTGGCTGGTGTTCATGATGGACGGCCTGCGCGGCGTCAAAGAGACCTGGCCTGCCGCGCTGGTAGCCGGCCTGAGCTTCGCTGTGACCCAGTACTTCACCTCGAACTTCATCGGCCCGGAACTGCCGGACATCACCTCGGCCCTGGCCAGCCTGGTATCCCTGACTCTGTTCCTCAAAGTCTGGCAGCCCAAGCGTTCGTTCGCTGGCGCCACCGGCAGCGTCGGCGCAGCAGTGGTCAAAGGCGGCAGTCAGCCTTCGCCATACAGCCTCGGCGAGATCTTCAAAGCCTGGTCGCCATTCCTGATCCTCACCGTGCTGGTCACCATCTGGACCCTCAAGCCGTTCAAGGCAGCCTTCGCCGCCGGCGGTTCGATGTACAGCTGGGTGTTCAACTTCGCCATCCCGCACCTTGATCAACTGGTGATCAAGACCGCCCCGATCGTCGCCACCCCGACTGCGATTCCGGCCGTGTTCAAACTCGACCCGATTTCCGCCACCGGTACAGCGATTTTCTTCTCGGCGCTGATCTCCATGCTGGTCCTGAAGATCAACTTCAAAACTGGTCTTACCACTTTGAAAGAGACCTTCTTCGAACTGCGCTGGCCGATTCTGTCGATCGGTATGGTTCTGGCCTTTGCCTTCGTTACCAACTACTCGGGCATGTCTTCGACCATGGCCCTGGTACTGGCCGGCACCGGCGCGGCATTCCCGTTCTTCTCGCCGTTCCTCGGCTGGCTGGGTGTGTTCCTGACCGGTTCCGACACCTCGTCCAACGCCCTGTTCAGCTCGCTGCAGGCCACCACTGCGCACCAGATCGGGGTCAACGACACCCTGCTAGTTGCGGCCAACACCAGCGGCGGCGTAACCGGCAAGATGATTTCGCCTCAGTCGATCGCGGTAGCCTGTGCGGCCACCGGCCTGGTCGGCAAGGAATCCGACCTGTTCCGCTTCACCCTCAAGCACAGCCTGTTCTTCGCCACCATCGTCGGCCTGATCACCCTGATCCAGGCATATTGGCTGACCGGCATGCTGGTTCACTAAAGTGTCAGAGGCCGGGCGCGTTGCTGCGCGCCCGGCATCCGCCCTTTTCCACCGACGCAGCGAGACCACATGATCATTTCTGCCTCTACCGACTACCGCGCCGCAGCACAACGCAAGCTGCCGCCGTTCCTGTTCCATTACGCCGACGGCGGCGCCTACGCCGAGTACACGCTGCGCCACAACGTCGAAGACCTGGCCAGCATTGCACTGCGTCAGCGCGTGCTGAAAAACATGTCCGAGCTGAGCCTTGAGACCCAACTGTTCAACGAAACGCTAAGCATGCCGGTGGCCCTGGCGCCGGTCGGCCTGACCGGCATGTACGCCCGACGCGGCGAAGTCCAGGCTGCCCGTGCGGCCGCGGCCAAGGGCATCCCCTTCACGATGTCGACGGTGTCGGTCTGCCCGATCGAGGAAGTCGCTCCGGCCATCAATCGTCCGATGTGGTTCCAGCTCTACGTCCTCAAGGACCGCGGTTTCATGCGCAATGCCCTGGAGCGGGCGAAAGCCGCCGGTGTCACCACCCTGGTGTTCACCGTCGACATGCCGGTACCTGGCGCCCGCTACCGTGACGCACACTCGGGCATGAGCGGCCCGAATGCGCCGCTGCGCCGCATCTGGCAAGCCATGACCCATCCGCAGTGGGCGCTGGATGTCGGCCTGCTGGGCAAGCCGCACGATCTGGGCAACATTTCCACCTACCGTGGCAGCCCAACGGGCCTGGCCGACTATATCGGCTGGCTGGGTGCGAACTTCGACCCGTCGATTTCCTGGAAGGACCTGGAGTGGATCCGCGAGTTCTGGGATGGCCCGATGGTGATCAAGGGCATCCTTGATCCGCAGGATGCCAAGGACGCGGTGAAGTTCGGTGCCGACGGTATCGTCGTTTCCAACCACGGCGGCCGCCAACTCGATGGCGTGCTGTCCAGCGCCCGAGCCCTGCCGGCGATCGCCGATGCGGTAAAAGGCGACCTGAAGATCCTCGCTGACTCCGGCATTCGCAGCGGCCTGGATGTGGTGCGCATGATCGCCCTGGGTGCAGACACGGTGCTGATCGGTCGTGCATTCCTCTATGCGCTGGCCACCGCCGGTGAAGCCGGAGTGAAGAACCTGCTGGACCTGTTCGAGAAAGAAATGCGCGTGGCCATGGTGCTAACCGGCGCCAAGACCATCAGCGAGATCACCCGTGATTCGCTGGTACGCGAACTGGGCGCCTGATTGCCGCGCCCGCACCGATCACCGCCTGATTGACCGGGACACATGGCGCACCAGACGCCGCGGTCCCGCGAGGAGATTGCATGAGTCTGCCCGCCGCGTTCCTCGACACGGTTGAACACCTGATCCCCCGCGAGCGGCGTTTCGACGACCCGCTCTCGACCCTGGCCTTCGGTACCGACGCGAGTTTTTACCGGCTGATTCCCAAGCTGGTGATCCGCGTCGAGAGCGAAGACGAAGTCGCCACCCTGCTCAAGGCAGCACACGCCCAGCAGGTTGCAGTCACCTTCCGCGCTGCCGGCACCAGCCTGTCCGGTCAGGCGGTGAGCGACTCGGTGCTGCTGGTGCTGGGGGACAACTGGAACGGCCGAGACATCCGCGATGGCGGCAAGCAGATCCGTCTGCAGCCAGGCGTGATCGGCGCCCAGGCCAACGCCTGGCTGACCCCGTTCGGACGCAAGATCGGCCCGGACCCAGCCTCGATCAATGCCTGCAAAATCGGCGGCATCGTCGCCAACAACGCCAGCGGCATGTGCTGCGGCACCGCGCAGAACAGCTACCACACCCTCGCCGGCATGCGTCTGCTGCTGGCCGACGGCACCTTGCTCGACAGCGAGATTCCCGAGAGCGTCACGCGTCTGCGCGAAAGTCACGGCGCGCTGCTCGATCAACTCGGTGAACTGGGTCGGCAGACCCGCGCCAACACCGAGCTGGCAGCCAGGATCCGCCATAAATACCGGCTGAAAAACACCACTGGACTGTCGCTCAATGCGCTGGTGGACTACGACGAACCGGTGGATATCCTCACCCACCTGATGGTCGGCTCCGAAGGTACCCTCGGTTTCATCAGCGCAGTGACCTACAACACCGTGCCGGACCATCCGCACAAGGCCAGTGCGCTGATCGTCTTCCCCGATGTCGAGACTTGTTGCAACGCAGTGCCGGTGCTCAAGCAGCAACCGGTGTCCGCTGTCGAGCTGCTCGACCGCCGCAGCCTGCGCTCGGTGGAGAACATGCAAGGCATGCCGGTGTGGGTGAAGAGCCTGTCCGCTGGTGCCTGTGCGCTGCTCATCGAATCCCGCGCCGCCACACAATCGCTGCTGCACGAGCAACTGGCACACATCAGTGCCTCGATCGCCGGCTTCCCGGTGGAAAAACAGGTTGATTTCAGCGAAGACCCGGTGGTTTACAACCAGCTCTGGCGCATCCGCAAAGACACCTTCCCGGCTGTCGGTGCAGTGCGCGAGACCGGCACCACGGTGATCATCGAAGACGTCACCTTCCCCGTGGAAAAACTGGCCGAAGGCGTCAATCGCCTGATCGCGCTGTTCGACAAGCACGGCTATGACGAGGCAATCCTGTTCGGTCATGCCCTGGAAGGCAACCTGCACTTTGTCTTCACCCAGGGCTTCGACTCGCCACAGCAGGTGGCGCGCTATTCGGCCTTCATGGATGACGTCGCCCAGCTGGTTGCCGTGGAGTACGGCGGTTCGCTGAAGGCCGAGCACGGCACCGGTCGCAACATGGCGCCCTTTGTCGAGCTGGAATGGGGTAGCGACGCCTATCAATTGATGTGGCAGCTCAAGCGTCTGCTCGACCCGGCCGGCATTCTCAACCCTGATGTGGTGCTGACCGACGATCCGCAACTGCACCTGAAAAACCTCAAGCCGCTGCCGGCCGCCGACGAGATTGTCGATAAATGCATCGAATGCGGCTTCTGCGAACCGGTGTGCCCATCCAAAGGGCTGACGCTCAGCCCGCGCCAGCGCATCGTCATGTGGCGCGATATCCAGGCGCAGAAACGTGCGGGCAACGATACCCGGCAGCTCGAACGTGACTACCAATACCAAGGCATCGACACCTGTGCCGCCACCGGCTTGTGCGCCCAGCGCTGCCCGGTGGGCATCAACACTGGCGAGTTGGTGAAGAAACTGCGCGGCCAGGTCGCGGAGCATGTGAAAACCGCCGACTGGCTGGCAGAAAATTTCCACACTGCCCTCAGTGGTGCACGCTTTACCCTGCGGGCTGCCAATGGCGCACGCAGGTTGCTCGGCGCCCCGCGCCTGAGTCGCCTCAGCGCCCACCTCAGCAAAGTCAGTCACGGCCGGATTCCGCAGTGGACGGCGGCCATGCCGCAACCGCTGAAGGCCATTTCGTTCGGCCCGACGAGCAACGATGCGCGGCCACGGGTGGTGTACCTGGCAGCGTGCGTGTCGCGGGTGATGGGCCCGGCGGCGGCCGACCGCGAACAGACCTCGTTGCTCGACAAAACCCGCGCCCTGCTGGAAAAAGCCGGCTATCAAGTGGTGTTCCCGGAAAACCAGGACAACCTGTGCTGCGGCCAGCCCTTTGCATCCAAGGGCTACGCCGAACAGGCCGAACACAAGCGCCAGGAGCTGATCAACGCGCTGCTGCATGCCAGCCGTGGCGGGCTTGATCCGATCTACTGCGACACCAGCCCCTGCACCCTGCGCCTGGTTCAGGACCTGGCCGAAACCCGCCTGGATCTCTATGACCCGGTGCGCTTCATCCGCACCCATCTGATCGACAGGCTGGAATTCACCCCGCAAGACGAACCGATTGCCGTGCACGTGACCTGCAGCACCCAGCACCTGGGCGAAAGCCAGGCGCTGATCGACCTTGCGCGGCGCTGCAGCAAGCAGGTGGTGATCCCTGAGGGTATCCACTGCTGTGGCTTTGCCGGTGACAAGGGCTTCACCACCCCTGAGCTCAACGCCCATTCGCTGCGCAGCCTCAAGGACGCGGTGCAATACTGCAGTGAAGGAATTTCCACCAGCCGTACCTGTGAAATCGGCCTGTCGAATCATGGCGGGATCGATTATCACGGACTAGTTTATCTGGTGGACCGCGTGACCCGACCTCGGAACCTCTGAACTCCGATCGCGGGGCAAGCCCGCTCCTACCGGTAGGAGCGGGATTGCCCCGCGAAGAGGCCATCTAATCTGAACCCCCGGCAAGCGTCGCAGTCCATCCAGAAAGGCCCGTTTTTCCCAGGGCCATCCCGCCAAGGAGATTCACATGAAGCGTACTGCGATTTCCGGACTGTTCATCACCGCCGCACTGCTTGCCTCCCCTGTGTTCGCGGCTGAAGACCTGTGCACTGCCAACCTGCAGAAAATCAGCGACTCTATGGCCACCGCCGGCGCCACCCCAGAAGGGCTCGACGAGAGCATTGCCAAACACGTCGAAGATGCCAAGAAAGCCCAGGCCGCAGGCAATGACAAAGATTGCATCGCGATCACCAGCAAAGTGATCGAGCGCCTGGAAAAAACCGAAAAAGGCGGCCAGTAGCGGATTAGCAGGGCGACTGGAACCGCAGTCGACGTCGCCCGACCGATGGCGTATACTGATCCCCGAGCGTTGAAAAACGCTTCAGCTAGAGCGCAACAAATGGGGCCGATTAGGATTCGACGCCGGTAGTGAAACTCTAGGTGCATGCCGAGTTGGTAACAGAACTCGTAAATCCACTGTTGCAACTTTCTATAGTTGCCAATGACGAAAACTACGAGGGTTACGCTCTCGCTGCGTAAGCAGCTGAGCCCGCTCTCCTGGTAGCTTCGGCTCCAGCAATCACTAGGGGATGCCTGTAAACCCGAAGTGATTGTCATACAGAACAGGATCGCCGTGCAGTACGTTGTGGACGAAGCGGCTAAAACTTACACAACTCGTCCAAAGCACCCTGCCCGTCGGGCGGCTGCGGATTAACTCAATAGACACGGCTAAGCATGTAGGACCGACAGCGGAGCACTGGCGGACGGGGGTTCAAATCCCCCCGGTTCCACCAATTTGTCTTCCCAGGAAGACCCAGAAAAGCCGTAAAGCCTAGAGAAATCAAAGCTTTACGGCTTTTTTATTGCCCACACTTTCCCACCTAATCCCAGGGCATCCCATGGTTGACGGGGGCATATATGGGGGCATAAAACGCTCATCAGCTCGCTCAGAGAGGATGTGCCCCCAATGCCTTTGAAAGACACCAATTGCCGAAACGCCAAGCCCCAGGACAAACCATATCGTCTGTATGACGAACAGGGTCTATACCTTGAAGTTCAGCCCAACGGAGGCCGTTACTGGCGCTTGAAGTACCGCTTTCTGGGAAAGGAAAAGCGGCTGGCTCTTGGTGTTTACCCCGAGGTCGGCTTGCAGGATGCTCGGCGCAAGCGTGATGACGCTCGTGTTCAGCTTGCCGGCGGCCAAGATCCTTCACTGCAAAGACGTATGGCCAAGGTGGTCAGCCAGCTCGATCACCAGCACACCTTTGAATCGGTTGCCGCGCAATGGCTCAGTATTCGCGAGTCCTCCTGGGACCCGGAGTACACCCGTACGGTACGCCAGCGCCTTGAGCTCAATGCCTACCCTTGGTTGGGAAAACTCCCGATCAGCAGCATCAGTACGCCCATGCTGGTCGAAAACCTGCAGCGCATCATCAAGCGCGGCGCTGGAGAGACGGCCCGCCGTGTCGCCCAGATCTACAAACAGATTTTCGAGTTCGCCGAAGCTGCCGGAATCACCCCACCCAACCAGATTGGAAATCTCTCACGTACGCTCCCAGCCAAGCGGGTGAAACATTTTGCTGCCGTAACCGATCCTGAAAAATTCGGCGCTCTGCTCAAAGCATTGGATAGCTATACGGGAACACTGCCAGTTTGTTGTGCACTCAAACTGGCCCCGTTGCTGTTCTGCCGGCCCGGAGACCTTCGGCACATGGAATGGTCGGAGGTCAATCTGGATGCTGGCGAATGGTTAATTCCTGGCCACAAGATGAAAGGACTCACTACCACCAAACAGGATCGCCCGGATCATTTGGTTCCCCTCAGCCAACAAGCAGTCGCCGTTTTGCGCGAGCTGAAACCACTCACCGGTAGACATCAATATGTCTTCCCCTCAGCCCGAGGAGGCTACCGACCGATGTCCAACAATGCCGTCCTCAGCGCGTTACGCCGTATGGACATCAGCGGCGACGAAATGACAGGGCATGGCTTTCGTGCGACCGCGAGAACCATAGGTGCTGAGGTGCTGGGGTTTCGTCCCGACCTACTTGAGCACCAATTGGCGCATACCGTGAAAAGCCCGCTAGGTAGAGCGTATGACCGCACCACATTCTTGCCGGAGCGCCGTGAAATGATGCAGATCTGGGCGGACTTTTTGGAGTCGATAAAACGCTGAATGCGAGTTTCCCCCTATCAATCAGCGATCCTTGAAGCTAGTACGAGCACTATCTTATCGCTCCAGTACTGGCCGAATTGCTAAACTGCGCCGATTTGGCGCCTGTAATGCGCCAGACGCAGACCAAAAGGAATTCCTACCGATGTCAGCCTTATCAGCTTTGCTGAATACCTACCGCAGCGCTTCTGTCACCGAACGCGAAAAAGGTACTTACTTCGAAGAGCTGATTTGCACTTACCTCCGTAATGAAGCCACCTACCGCGACCTGTACGACAAAGTATGGACGTATGCGGAATGGGCGAAGGAACAAAGCCTCAGTGGCAAGGATGCGGGCATTGATTTAGTGGCTCGCACCCAGGGCACCGGCGAGTACCACGCCATCCAGTGCAAGCTGTACGCCGAGGACTACAAAGTCCAGAAGAAGGACATAGACAGCTTCTTCACTGCCTCGGGCAAGGCGCCGTTCTCGCACCGCATCATCGTTGCCACCACCAACAACTGGAGCGAGCACGCCGAAGATGCATTGCAAGGCCAGCAGCCGCCGGTCAGCAAGATAGATCTACAAGCTCTGGAAGACAGCCAGATTGACTGGGCCAAATACCGGCCCAACCAGTCGGTGGTGCTCAAGACGCGCAAGCAGCTGCGCGATCATCAGCAGACCGCACTGAACGCCGTGGCCGCCGGCCTCAAGGATGCCGAGCGTGGCAAGCTGATCATGGCTTGCGGCACAGGCAAGACCTTCACTAGCCTGAAAATTGCCGAGCAGCAGGCCGGCAAGGGCAAGCGTGTACTGTTCCTAGTGCCCAGCCTGTCGCTGCTATCGCAGACCCTCACCGAGTGGACACAGGAAAGTGCAACCCCGCTCCACAGCTTTGCCGTCTGCTCCGACAGCGACGTAGGCAAGAAGCGCAAAGCCGAGGATGACGCGGTTCAGGTATTCACCCACGAGCTACGTTACCCGGCCACTACCAAGGCAGATCGCCTCGCGGCGGAAATGCTCAAGCGCCACGATGCCGACCACATGAGCGTGGTGTTCTCCACCTATCACTCCATCGACGTGATCAGCCGTGCCCAGGCAGATCATGGCCTGCCCGCTTTCGATCTGGTGATCTGCGACGAAGCGCACCGCACCACGGGAGCCACCTTTGGCGATGACGACGAAAGCAACTTCGTGCGCGTTCACGATGCCGACTACATCCGCGCCACCAAGCGTCTGTACATGACCGCCACGCCGCGCATCTACGGTGACAACGCGAAGATCAAGGCTGAGTCCGGCGAAGTCACACTTTGCTCGATGGATGACGACGCGCTATACGGCAAGGAACTGTTCGTCATCAACTTCTCCGAGGCCGTTCAGCGCGGCCTGCTCACCGATTACAAGGTGCTGGTACTCACCGTCGAGGAGAGCACCATCAGCCGCCGCCTTCAGGACATGCTGAAGGACGAGAACAACCAGCTCAAGGTGGATGACGCGGCCAAGATCGTAGGCTGCTGGAAGGCGTTGGCCAAGCAGGGCCTTCATGAGCAGCTTATAGGTGATGACGAGCCGATGAAGCGTGCCGTGGCTTTCTGCCAGGTTATCTCGCCCAACTACAAGGGCACCAAACACAAGGTCAGCTCTATCAACATCGCCAGCATGTTCCAGTCGGTGGTGGAGGCTTACCAAGAGTCTGAGGAAATCGAAGAGGCCTCACGACTGATCTGCGAGGCCGAGCACGTCGATGGCGGTATGAATGCCAGTGCCAAGGAAGCCAAGCTCAACTGGCTGAAGGAAGAACCGCCAGCCAATACCTGCCGCATCCTCAGCAACGTACGCTGCCTGTCCGAAGGCGTGGATGTGCCAGCGCTGGACGCCGTGCTCTTCCTCACCCCGCGTAATTCCCAGGTGGACGTGGTGCAATCGGTGGGCCGAGTGATGCGCAATGCACCGGGCAAAAAGCGTGGTTACGTGGTGCTGCCGGTGGTGATTCCTGCCGGCATGGAGCCCCACGAAGCGCTGAACGACAACCAGACCTACAAGGTGGTCTGGCAGGTGCTTCAGGCACTGCGTTCGCACGACGACAGCTTCGATGCCATGGTCAACAAGCTCGACCTGATCGGCTCTGACCCGCGCAAGATGGAAGTCATCGCCATCACCGACAAGGCCGAGAAAAAAGCTAGGAAAGCTAGCGGCACCAGCAACGGCCAGGCCGGCAAAGGCCAGTACGGCATTGGTGAGAAACGCACTAAGTACGAAGCCGAAGGCCAGATGACCCAGCAGGCCGAGCTGACCTACGAGGTGGGTGAAATCGAGAAGGCCATCTACGCCAAAATCGTCGACAAGTGCGGCAACCGCCACCACTGGGAAGACTGGGCCAACGACATCGCCAAAATCGCCCATACCCACATCGACCGCATCCAGGGCATTTTGGAGAACCCTGAATACACCAAGGAGAGAGCGACTTTCGAGGCCTTCGCCGCTGAGCTTCGCGATGATCTCAACGACAGCATCAGCGATGGCGAGATCGTCGAAATGCTTGCCCAGCATCTGGTAACCAAGCCAGTGTTCGATGCGCTGTTCGATGAATACAGCTTTGCCAGCCACAACCCTATGTCCAAGGCCATGCAAGGCGTACTGGACGCGCTTCATGAACATCATCTGGCCAAGGAAGCCGATACCCTGGAAAAGTTCTACGCCAGCGTGCGGCAACGCGCGGCCGGCATCGACAACGCCCAGGGCAAGCAGAAGATCATCGTCGAGCTGTACGACAAGTTCTTCCGCAATGCCTTCCCCAAGATGACCGAACGTTTGGGCATCGTTTACACCCCGGTCGAGGTGGTGGACTTCATCCTCCACAGCGTCAACCACCTGCTACAAAAGGAGTTCGGCCAAACCCTGGGCAGCAAGGGTGTTCACATCATTGACCCCTTTACTGGCACCGGCACCTTTATCACCCGCCTGATTCAGTCAGGCCTGATCAAGCCGGAAGAGTTGCCACACAAATACCGGCACGAGATCCACGCTAACGAGCTGGTACTACTGGCCTACTACATCGCTGCCATCAATATCGAAGCGGCCTACCACGGCGAAGTGATCGACGAATACACCCCGTTTGAAGGGATCTGCCTGACCGATACCTTCCAAATGTATGAGAAGGACGACCTGGTAGACGCGCTGCTGGAAGACAACAGCGCCCGGCGTAAGCGGCAGAAGGCGTTGGACATTCGGGTGATTGTGGGTAATCCGCCGTATTCGGCGGGACAGACTAGCGCTAATGACAACAACGCCAACGTTGGATACCCAACGCTGGACGAGCGAATTCGCACTACCTATGTTGTTCGTTCAGATGCCACCAACAAAAACGCCCTGTACGACAGCTACATTCGCGCCATCCGCTGGGCCAGTGATCGTATTGGCAATGCCGGCATCATCGGCTTTGTCACCAACGCCGGCTTTGTTGAGGCCAATACCGCCGATGGCTTGCGCAAGTGTCTGGCCGATGAATTCTCCAGCCTGTATGTGTTCCATCTACGCGGCAACCAGCGCACCAGTGGTGAAACCTCGCGCAAGGAAGGAGGCAAGATCTTTGGAAGTGGCAGCCGCGCCCCTATTGCAATTTCGCTGCTGGTCAAAAATCCCGACGCGCAGGCGCACGGGCAGATTTATTTCCATGACATTGGCGACTACCTAAGCCGCGAAGAAAAGCTGGAAAAAATCGAACAGTTCGCCAGCGTGGTCGGCATCGAAAACTGGCAAAGCATTACCCCGGATGAGCACGGCGACTGGCTCAAGCAGCGCGATGACAGTTTCAATCAGTTTATGGTATTGGGCGACAAGGGCAATAAACGGACATTGACGCAGTTCGAGAACTATTCAAATGGAGTGCAAACAAACAGAGATGCGTGGTGTTACAACCAGTCAAAGCTCTGTTTGGTGAAAAACATGGAAAGCATGATTTCTGTCTATAACGCCGAACTATCACGTTTCCAGCAAGAGCATGGCGATAAGGACAGAAAAACACGCGAAGACCTAGTTGATAATTTTATCAGCCTGGATGCTACTCAAATTAGCTGGTCAAGCAGCTTAGTTGCAGATCTTGTTAGGTTAAAGAAGGGTGTTTTTGACCAATCAAAAATCATGGTTTCGTTGTATAGACCATTCACTAAGTCTTGGATCTATTACGATAGGATGTTTAATCATCGCCCTTATCAAATGCCACACATATACCCTGATGCCTCCGTGGAAAATAGGGTTATTTGGACAACTGGTGTCAGCGCTTCAATGGCGTTTTGCTGTTTTATTAGTGACTGTGTCCCTGATCTTCAGGGGCCTGCAAAGGTGCAGTGCTTTCCTCTCTACCTCTACGACGAATCAGCTCAAGCCTCAGAACACGAACTTTTTTCAGAGCCGGTTGAGAGCGGCTTGCGCCGCCGAGATGCCATCTCTGACGCTGGTCTGGCTCACTTCCAGTCGGCTTACCCAGGCGAGTCGATTAGCAAAGAAGACCTGTTCTACTACGTCTACGGCATCCTCCATTCACCCGATTACCGAGAGCGCTATGCCGACAACCTGAGCAAGGAACTGCCGCGCATTCCGGCAGTGAAGAAAGCCGCCGACTTCTGGGCCTTCAGCAAAGCCGGCCGCGCCTTGGCCGACCTTCACCTTAACTACGAAACTGTCGAGCTGTACCCTCTGACCATCGAAACCAAGGGCCCGCTCACCAATGCCGATTACCGCGTAGAGAAGATAAAGTTCGCCAAGAAGGGCGACAAGAGCACTGTGATCTACAACCACCGCATTACCCTGAAAGGCATTCCCGAAGCGGCCTGGGACTACGTGGTAAACGGCAAGGCCGCACTGGACTGGGTTATGGAGCGCCAAGCCGTGCGCACCGACAAAGCCAGCGGCATCGTCAACGACGCCAACGACTGGGCCGTGGAAACCATGGGCAACCCCAAGTACCCACTGGAGCTGTTCCAGCGCGTGGTCACCGTGAGCTTAGAAACTCAGAAAATCGTCAAGGCGCTGCCCAAACTCGATATCGCTACAGATGACTAGTTGAGTCCGATCAAACGCTGAGCACTCAGTCAACTACTGCCCTGGTTGGGTCACCCTTTCCCAACCAAGGCGGAGCACCTGCTGATTGCCAGCCTGGCACTCTCATGTTAAACAGTCTCCGTCCCAAGCGATCCTTATCGATCCACAACGGTCCGCCACGTCGCCCTGGTAACGACGTTAAAAACTTTCGCCTCGTTCGCATCCGCTGAACGGGCCGCATCAGCTGCCATTAGTTGATTTGCGTATCTGGCCAGTACACTCTCAGCCCGTACTGCCACTAGAAGCCTTAGGACCCTAGAACTTCTGTAGCCCACAACGACCTCCGACGCTACCGAACATTAATCTCGGAAACGCGCACATACCTATGCGTGCGGCAAATGCCCGTGCTCGCTATATGGCCAGCCGATATCCGTCTTTTACCCTTTTTAGCAGTAGTGCCGGAGGACGCTGCCCCACGCTTCAGGACCTAGGACTCAAAACCTATGGCAATGCACGTTAGCAACTTTGACGACTTCGGCGACGATGACAAAATTCTTCGTTTACGCGATGTCGAGGCAATCGTCGGCCTAAAACGCTCAACAATCTATCGCAAAATATCGGAGGGCCATTTCCCGCGCCAACGCCTTTTGTGCGGCTCCAGCGTCGGCTGGCGTAACAGTGAAATCCAGGCTTGGATTCGGCAAAGGGAGGCGCTGTAATGCAGCGCCAAACGCCTAAACAATCAGGCTGGGCGGTAGAACTCACAGCAGCGGTCGACATTCCAGCGGAAAAAATCCAGTGGATATGGCCAGGCTGGTTACCAAGGGCAAAGCTATCAATTCTTGCCGGCGCTGGTGGGTGCGGTAAAACTACGCTGGCAATCTCGCTCGCCGCCACGCTCAGTAGGGGTAGTGACTGGCCAGACGGCAGCAAAGGTGAGACTGCTGGCAACGTCGTAATCTGGAGCGGCGAGGATGGTATAGCTGACACGATCATTCCTCGCCTTACGGCTGCAGATGCAGACCTAACCCGCGTGCACATCATCGAAGGGCTCAGGGATCAGTGTGGAAACAGGCGACAGTTTGATCCTGCAGCCAACTTTGCCCTTTTGAATGAGGCAACCGTACGGATTGACGGCGTCGCATTGCTTATTTTCGACCCACTGATCAATCTCATTCGTGGGGACATGCACCGAGCAAACGAAGTTCGACAGGGGCTACAAATGGTAGTGGATTTCGCAGAGCGACATTGTTGCGCTGTCCTAGGCATATCTCACCTGAGCAAAGGTGCGTCCCAGTCCTCCGCAGCTAATCGTGTAATAGGCAGCCAGGCATTCTCCGCACTCGCTCGGACTGTACTAGTGGCAGAGAAATGTCAGAATTCAGAAGCAAGGGTGCTTGTCCGAGCAAAATCCAACGTTTCGATTGATAGCGGAGGTATCGAGTATTTCGTTGAGCCCATCGTTATAGACGAGCAGCTGGAGACAACCTGCATCCGATGGGGAGCCGCCATCGAAGGAAGCGCTGAAGCCATCCTGGCTGCTGTCGAGCAACCGGGGGGCACAATACCAGCATCGGCGACTCAAGAAGCTTGCATTTTTCTTGACGCAGCACTGCAAGCAGGGCCCGTTGCAATCACTACGTTGCAGTCTTTAGCTGAGGAGTCTTGCATCTCTTGGGCGTCTGTTCGTAGAGCCCAGAAACAGCTGGGTATTCGCTCACACAAGACAGGTATGCAGGGCGGATGGGTATGGGCTCTGCCCGCCTCCCCCTGAAGGTGCTCAACACCCATCGAAGGTGCTCAATACTCATGTTGAGCACCTTCGTTATAATGAACGCCTTCGACTAACGAGAGAGTCTGTACGACTGATCACACTTCCCAGGCCACATTTGATTTCGGCGAACCGACGTAGCGGTATAGGGTTGTTCGAGAAACGCCATACCGTCGGGCAACATCGGTTACCTGTATCTCAGGATGTCTGAGAAGAGTCCGTATCTCGCGTACCTGACGATCATCCAGCGCAGGCTTGCGTCCCCCCTTCCGACCACGAGCCCGAGCCGCAGCCAGTCCTGCGCGAGTTCGCTCACGAATGAGGTTGCGCTCGAACTCTGCCAGCGCAGCGAAAACATGAAATATGAGCTTGCCGGCAGCGCTGGTAGTTTCGATTCGTTCGTTGATGGACTCGAAGGCCGCGCCCTCCTGTTCCAAGCGACTGACGATCCCAACCAGGTCAGGCAGAGAGCGGCCGAGACGATCCAGCCGCCATACGACCAGAGTGTCACCACTACGCAAAGCCTTGAGACAGTGCTCCAGCTCCGGCCTATCCGCTGACTTGCCGCTCATGGTCTCTTCGTAAACCACGTAGCACCCAGCCAGAGCAAGTGCATCTCGCTGCAGGTCGAGATTCTGATCATCAGTCGAAACTCGGGCGTACCCAATCCGCTTCCCCATACGTTTTTCTCACACTGATTTCGGTATGGGAAAATTGACAGGAAAGCGGTAAATCCCAAGCCCAAAAGCTCATCTGGAATAGGCGTGCTATAAACGACCGTTTACGGGACGGGCGTGCTCGTCAATTTCAGGCGCTGAAAGCGACCGAAAACGAATCCCAGAATACTTTCTATCGCTCAACATTTCCTTTAGCAGCTCAGCACCTGAGCTGAATGGAGGAGTGACCATGAAGCAGAGCTTCCATCTACATTTTGATCGGGACTTGAGCAAGGCCGGTTCGACGATCCTCTGGGAGGCAGTCCGGCGCGGCCGCCTCAGCCAACACGAGGCCATGATCCACGACCAGCAGTGGGCACAGTTTAGTATTTACGCCAAGGAGTCCCATGAGGTGGATATCCTTGAGTTCGTCAGTAAAAAACTGGTGCGGCAATACGGCGAAGAACTCTGTACGCAGGTGTACCACGGGAATCTTTCGGTGCAGACCGCGTTGGGCCTTCTTGAGACCGTGAGTTCAGTTATGACACTCGCGACCAGTGCTGCCTGGAAAGTCGTGATGCCTGATATTGGCTCTCCTGAGCATGCACGGATTACCGCCCCACACAGCCTTGATCAAGCGAAGTTCGAAGCCGCAGTGGAAGATGTTCAGACTCGCCTATCAGAGCACCTGGCGGCGGTGTTGATGTTAGTGCGGCACCTCGGCATCTCACTACGTGAAGCCGTTTTCTTCGACGCACAAGCGGCTCTAGAAGCAGCCAAGGGGGGCGAATGTATTTCTCTGGAAAGCGGTAAAAAAGGGCCATATACGGGCAGGACAATTAACATCTCTACGTCCAAACAGATCGCCGTTTTGGAGACTGCATCCGCCGTCCAAGATGTTCATCGCTATCCACAATCAAAGCAGACATGGCGGCTCTGGAAGCAAAACAGATTTCCTGCTGCTGAGGAGATTTTACTTGCTCATGGGCTGAGCTTCTGTGATTGCCGAGCAGCCTTCGCATGTGAGCTTTACGAGCAGTGGTCCGGTCATGAAGCCCCGATTCTTGGAGGGAGCGCTCCTAATGTCGAGGATCTAGAGGCGCGAAATCACATTGCCTACGAGCTCGGGAATTTGCGTATCTGGGAAACTGATGCGTATGTTGGTGCCCGAGCCAACCTGCGGAAGGAAGCCGCCGGCACCAGTCGCTAAGCCATCACACCGCAGATTTGGGATTAGATCAGGCGCCCTTAACCTTGGCAGATCTCGAATCAAAGGAGTCAGGGCATGGATCGTTTTGAGTTTCTTGTATATGCCGTGCTTGCCGTCATCAGTGCGCTGACTATCGCAGGTGTAATTGGCTATATGGTCGCAACGTATCTGGACAAGAAGCACGGCGACAATTGAGCCTTCAGCGGAACGACCAGATATCTGCAACAAACTGCCCGCTGCCCCTAGGCAGCGGGCGCTTACCCAAATCCATCGGCAAGGCACCCTACCGCTGCGATACGCAGTATTTTCCCAAGCCTATGAGGTCATGGGATGACTTCGTAGGGGCTGTCAATTTCCGCATAATAGCGAAAGTGACCGGAGCGCCGAAGCGTTTAGATCAGCGACATGCACGCCCGCCATGTGGCGAGCTAGCTCGACCAGTACGCTAAAACTCGTGCGCCGCCTCGCAGGCAACGTCTGTTCTTGGGTTTTCCGAAAGCCACCGGAGAGTGTCTAGCGACCTCATCTACCCGGAGCACCACCATGGAATTTCGTCACCTCGGTAACGGGCAGTACTTCCCACCTATTGCACCAAACGGTCGGGTTTACGCTGTACCTCTTGGACAGGAAACCCAGGTAGAAATTTTCTGCCTGACCCCAGTAGGTATCATTGGCGCGGGCATCCAATCGCACTGGTCAGAAATCGTTGGTTGTTACTACGACGACGAATCATGGGAGATCATCCCGCGCAATTACTCGGGACGAGGATTGCGCTTCCGTAGAGGCCTATCCTGCATCATGGTGATCGCAGGCAACGAAGCCATCACAACCCACATCCAGGGCTACCCCATCCCCATGTGCGTAATGAACCGCATTGCATTCGAACAGCAACGAGGCAGTGAGGGGTAGCGCGTCACCGTCACCACCCGCTACGCGACACGGGTACCAGCTAGGCCGACACCTACCAAAGATTATTTTATGAAAGTAAAGCCTTTCACTACTAATACAGATCGCAGTACGCCAGCCGACTCGGACTCACGCGTCACTGCTAATAGAAAATATAGCCTACAAGCCCCGCCTGTATGGCTTTGCCGGCTGGCCGCGGTCAGATGTAGCACCTTACACAGCTAATAGCCGCATCCTTCTAAAGCGCTACAGCATGTCGCGCAGGGGTTCACTGCTGATACAAGAAAGCCCCGTCAGACCAATATACACAGGGCTTCCGTGCGTTAAAGCCGGTTCAGGTCCATTTGGCACTGCTCATTAGCACTCGGCCTTTACTCTCCCGAATAAAGGTCGCCACGGTCGAGAGCTTGGTATCTAGACAGTTTCTTTTCATAAGCCACCAACGTCCGCCGCAGCTGGCGGTTCTCACTGGCGATGCGGCGAATCTCAGCAAGCTGCTCCTCAACCTGCAAAACCAGGTTGCGATAAGGGTATTTAACGAACTCGAACGAGGAAGTCGGATATTTGTGTTTGCCATTGCCCTTGGGAATAGTCAGGGGCGCGAATTTGTTTTTTTGCCCTTGCAATGGCACTAGTTTGCACCAGTAGATAGAGAACGCATTTGGGCTCACCTGCTTGATTGACACAGCAGCCACAACAGATCTGATCCCGGTCTTTTTGTACAGTTTCACGGACGCACTCACATAGGTTTGTACTAGGCTTCTCGCCTGCGCCAAAACCTGATCGTATTGCTGATCCAGTAGCGTGACTATCGTTTGTGCTTCTTTGCTCATGACCAAAGCTCCTCATTCTGTAAGAATCCAAATGATGACTGAACTCTTATCAATACAAACTCGCTTTCAAACGATTTTATCGACGGAAATTGGCAGAGACTTGAGTTAGTCCGGTATCGCTGATAAAGACTAAATGAGCCAAAATTATTTTTACCAAAAATGAAACCGCTTTAATCAGACTCAGTCTCGTTCACAGCAGACAAACAACTGTCGATTGCACTCACCGCCCGCATCAGGTCATTCCTCAATGATGGAAGCGTTGTTCGTATTATAGAGCTGCTTCGCCTTGACATATCGAGGAAAGTTGCCAATGCAGCGTCGGAGTGCTGTACAAGACGGGCTAGATGTTCACCGCGAGGACCACAAGTCCCTTTTAACCAGTTTTTTGCGGTACGTTCATTTGCATTCGTCCACCTCATCAATGTCTTCACAGCCTGGTGCGTCGAACCCAACTCACTTTGTAAAGCTAACGCCAGTCCCGACGCATACTCTTGTCTATCCGGAAAAGTTTTGCCCTTTTTAGGAAACATTTTTCCTCCTTAAGTCCTCTATGGTTGAAAAGGCACACCGCTGGCCTGAGTAGCAAGCAAAATGGGTGCGCCCGATGGAGCAAGTCCAGTGTGGATGCTCGCAGGAGCTATTGCGTATGCGCAGTCGAAAAAGTGCTCACTCAGGAAACTCCCTCCAAGCCCCAGGATTGGCAGCTGCTTATGTCCGGATGTCCACAGAACATCAGCAGTACTCAACTGAAAACCAGCTCGACACTATCAAGCTTTACGCAACATCACATTCTCTCGAAATCGTCAGAATTTATACCGACGCCGGAAAAAGTGGCCTTCGCTTAGAAGGACGTGATGCGCTAATTCAACTGTTCAGCGATGTAGAGAGCGGTGCACCCGGTTTTTCGACTGTTCTCGTCTACGACGTCAGCCGCTGGGGCCGCTTTCAAGATCCGGATTTGGCGGCCAGCTTCGAGGTCCGTTGCAGGCAGGCCGGCGTCTCGGTTCACTACTGCGCGGAGCAGTTCTCCAATGATGGCTCTCCCGTTTCTAACATCGTCAAAAGCCTGAAGCGCATGATGGCTGGCGAGTACAGTCGAGAGCTGTCTGTCAAAGTCTTTGCGGGACAATCCCGCCTCATTCAGCTGGGCTATCGGCAAGGGGGAATTGCGGGCTACGGGCTCAGGCGTCAGTTGGTGGACGCGGCTGGCACCCCCAAAGCGGAACTAGCAATTGGCGAACACAAAAGCATCCAAACCGACCGAGTAAAACTTGTTCCCGGACCACCAGTGGAGGTTTCAACCGTCCATTGGATCTATCAACAGTTTGTTGAAGCCGGTTACTCAGAGAAAGAGATCGCTCAACAACTAAATAGTCAAGGGCTTCGGAATGACTTAGCCAGGCCGTGGACCAAAGGGGGAATCCATCAGATCCTGACCAACGAGAAGTACATCGGCAACAACGTTTGGAATCGGTCCTCTTTCAAACTTAAAAAAGAACATGTACGGAATGATCCAGAGCACTGGATACGCGCGGACAGTGTCTTTCCCTCTTTAGTCGACCACGTAATATTCGCCGCCGCCCAAGAAATTATCCTGTCTCGCAGCTACCGCATGGCCGACTCCGAAATGCTGGAGAGGCTAAAAAAACTCTATGAGAAAGCCGGGTATTTATCCGGCATGATCATTGACGAGTCTGACGACTGCCCTTCCAGCACGGCGTATCAATACCGGTTTGGCAGCCTTCTGCGTACGTATTCGCTCATTGGCTACACCCCTTCACGGGACTACGACTACGTCGCCGCCAACCATCAGCTTCGACTGATGTATCCACTGCTGCTGGCTCGAACCGTGGAGCAAATTCAGCAAGTCGGGGGAAGAGTTGCAATAGACCCAACCAGTGACCTGCTCCTAGTCAACGAAGAACTACTGATTTCCCTCGTCCTGTGCCGATGCCAGCGCAGTGACTCGGGAGCAAATCGTTGGAAAATACGTTTCGATCTTGGCCTATCACCTGATATCACCGTTGCCGTCCGAATGGAACCCGGGGAAGAGATCGCCCGCGATTACTACATCCTGCCAACCATCGATATTCAACAGCCCAACATTCGTCTGAGTGAGTCAAACGCCTCCAGCCTGGAAATCTATCGTTACGACAGCCTCGAAGCCCTCGCGCAACTTTCTCGTCGAACTGTTGTGGGGAGAGCCGCATGAATATGCCGCAACAACCTCGAAGCCCACACCATGTTGGGGAAGCGACGACCGTTCTAATGGTCAGCCTGGATCGTATTCGCATCCTCAATCCCCGCGCGCGCAACAAGCAGGTATTTGCCAAACTGGTCGAAAACATTTCGAGCTTGGGCCTGAAGCGACCGATTACGGTCACTCCCAGCAGCGACCAAGACAATGCTGGTTTTTTCGAACTGGTCTGTGGGCAAGGTCGATACGAAGCCTTTTGTGCGTTGGGCGAGAGAGAAATTCCCTGTGTTGTCGTCAGTGCCGGTGAAGCCGACCGTTTTCTCATCAGCCTAGTCGAAAACCTGGCCCGTCGTAAGCACACGAACAAGGACCTGCTCTACTCTATTCAAATCCTGTCTGACCGCGGTTACACCACTAAACAAATCAGCATGAAAACCAGCCTGGACCCCACCTACATCAACGCCATTCTTCTGCTTTTACGTCAAGGGGAAGAGCGACTAATCGCAGCAGTCGAAAAAGGCTGGCTACCCATCTCGCTCGCGACAATGGTGGCTAGGTCGAGTGACACCGAAGTACAGATTGCGATGGTGGAAGCCTATGAAACGGGCGTCTTGAAAGGAGAGCAATTGCTTAAGGTCAGACGTCTGATTGATAGACGTCGATTTTTAGGAAAACACTACGGTCAAAAGCGATCAACCACCGAGCAACCGACGACGCCTCAAAAACTTCTAAGTACTTACCAGACCGAAGTTAGACGCCAACGAGTCATGCTCAAAAAAGCCGATATTAACGAGCAACGCGTACTGATCATTGTCACTGCTATGCGCCGACTGCTGGCTGACGACTATTTCTGTACGCTCCTACGCAGTGAGAACATCGCGGACATGCCCAAGTCGCTGGCAGACCGCATCCATGGAGAGGGGTGATCATGGGCCAGGTGAAACAAGGCTTTGAACGGCAGATCATCCCAGTCCCCCTCGACCGAATTCTTCCGACCCGATCTGTAGACAAGGATATAGAACAAACCAAAAAATACTTGACTATCCTAACTTCGATTCGGGAGTTGGGCGTCATTGAACCGCTGGCAGTGCATCGGCAACAGACCAATGTGGAGGGGGCAGCAACTTTCGTGTTGCTCGACGGCCATCTTCGCCTGCACGCCCTTAAAGCGCTGGGCGCTACTGAGGCACTGTGCCTGCTGTCAATCGATGATGAAAGCTTCACATACAACCGGCAGATCAACCGCTTAACTCCCGTGCAAGAACACAAGATGATTCTCACGGCTGTGCGTGAGGGCATTTCCCCCGCCCTGATCGCCAAGGTCTTGGGCATCAACATCGAGCGCATCCATGAACGGCAGCACTTGCTTGATGGCATCGCGCCCGAAGTGGTGGAAATGCTCAAAGTCAAAATGGTCAGCCAAGGAGTATTCCGCACATTAAGAAAAATGAAACCCATGCGCCAAATCGAAACCGTAGAGCTGATGATGTCCGCCAATTGCTTCACCCAGACCTACGCCGACATGGTGCTTGCTGCTTCACGTCCGGACATGCTGATCGAAAAAAAATCCAAGCTCTCCACCGAGGTCAGCGTCGAAGAACTGGCGAGGATGGAACGCGAGATGGAAAAGCTGTTTCACGATTACAAGGTCGTGGAGGACACGCTGGGAGAGACCATGTTGTTTTTGGTCGTTGCCAAGGGTTATCTCGCCCGTCTCCTGCGCAATGAAACCATTTCGGGCTACTTAACCCGTTGCCACGCCGAACTTCTAGATGAGTTAACCGCAATCATGGAGGCGGTTAGTTCCGATGCAAGAAAGCCAGAACGAGAGTGATTATTCGACTTAGCGAGGGTAGCGATATATTCAGCGATTCTGATGAATTTGGAACACAGAGTGTTGGCAATTTTTTAATGTCTTGAGGGTTTTGCCTGGACTCTCGGCATGACCAGAACTTCTGCTAGCAATTCAACACCTAGCGTCTCAACTGGGTGGGCTGGTTGCTGCCTGTCAATCGTCGATGAAACCCGTTTGTCAGCAGTCAACAAACCAATTGTAAAAACGATATCCCGCAGCCACCGACACTGCGCATGTTCCAAGACTTAATAGAGGCCACTGCCCCTCAATACCAAGCCACCACTGGACTTTGAACAAAAGTGC
Organism: Pseudomonas sp. GW821-FHT10B02; assembly: GCF_059415665.1. Classification (NCBI taxonomy): domain Bacteria; kingdom Pseudomonadati; phylum Pseudomonadota; class Gammaproteobacteria; order Pseudomonadales; family Pseudomonadaceae; genus Pseudomonas; species Pseudomonas sp. GW821-FHT10B02. Next base: position 92,450 of record NZ_JBWKNR010000011.1, read on the forward strand.
TCCCACAAGAATACAGGCCAGAACACCCAATGCCAGGCCAACCAACGCAAACAGCCGAGCCCCTAAACTTGGGTTTCCCCCGTGCCAGTTCTCGCTCAGGCAAAAAGGACAATGATTCGACGAAGGCAAGTAGCCCCAGAAACCACGGCTGTATGTCGCTCTCGGAATCATCGCTTTGCCACAGTTGTGACAGGTAACTATTGAATGCCTCACACCACACCTCAGATCAGATCGCCCTAGATGAGTCCATGGTGCGTTACCGCGAAAAATACCCAACAACATGACCCGACCGCTACCCAGCGTCCAGTTCGTCAATTCAACCTCTTTAAGAACCGTTCATCGGAATTGTGTGTGCGGGGCATTTGTGGGGGCACTTCCTTAACAGATAAAATAAAAATTTATTAAAAACATATAGTTATGATTTCTATTGAAATCCCCCCGGTTCCACCAAACACGCAAAACGAAAAAGGCATCTGACGCTCTGCGCAGATGCCTTTTTTGTTGCCTTAAATTCCCCTTACCAGCCCCCAGGCAACCAGCCCAGTGCACTGGCAATCGCATAGGCCATGCTGCACAGGTACAAAATCACCACCAGTACCTGAATCAGCGGATGAGCGATCCAGCCACACTGCCAGGCGGGAACAATGTCACCGTTCTTGCGCGCCGAACGCAGCATCAGGATCGGCATGATCGACAGGATCACGCCACTGAACACCCCGGCGAAGTACAGGGCGTTGACGAAGCCGACCATGCCACTGTAAGCCAGGATGAATGGCGGTACGCAGACGATACCAAGCACCAACAGACGGTTCTTGGGGTTGCTTTCCGAGCCCAGGCTTTTGAACTTGTCGAAGATGTTGGTCAGGAAGCTGCCGCCCAGGCCCCAGTAAGACGTCATCATGGCGCACAGGGCAAAGGTGTTGGCGGTGTAGAACGCCCACTGCCCAAGAGCCTGGCCCCAGGCCAGGGTGGCGACTTCGGTCTGGTTTTCCAGGCCGTTCAGGGCAATCACCGACATCGGCACGATCGCCAGCAAGATGAAGGTAATCACCATCCCGGTGATAACTGCGACAGGCAGGCGCTTGGGGGCATGGCTGAAACCACGGGCCATTTCCGGCACCACGTACTGCGCCGAAAAACAGAACACGGCAATGTTGAACACCGGGATCATGTAGATCCAGCTGCCCTCGAACAGGTTGGCAAAATCGGTGCGCTCGTTGATCAATGTCGCAATCACCAGCACCAGGGTCATCGAGACCATACCGATACTGATGAACTTTTCACCCTTGCCGATCGCCTTCAGTCCCAGGTACAGCACAAATGCCGCAGGCAGGAAGAACAGCAGGCTGCCCAACGCCGGACTGATACCGAAGAACTCGCTGAGGATCTTGCCGCTGCCGCTCATGTAGGCGGTCAAGGCGCCGATGCTGTTGACCGCCACCGAAAGGAAGATCGCCCAGGCACCGAAGGAGCCGACATAGCGTTGCGCCAGACCGCTCAACTGATGATGGCTGCGGGTACGCAAGGTCGTTTCCGAGACATAGAGCATGGAGATGGTGGTGAAGACACCGGCAACCGCCAGCCACAAAAGCAGCGGCATGTAACCGGCCAGACGGCTGGCGTAGGCCATCGACAACACGCCGGCACCGATGTTGGTGCCGACGATCATCGCCACGGCCTCGACGAAGGTCAGGCGTTTGACCTCCAGGCCCGATGATTCGGAAACGGACGCGTCAGCACCGCCCACGGCGATGTTGGGGTTTACACTCATGATCACACTCACTGCTATTTATATTTATTACCGGAAGCACCTGAAACGATGCGTCACAGGCCCATCGTCAGGACGAAGGCGCTGTGCCATGGATTTTTCGAGCGGCGGGCAAAATATCACACAAGGTGTTTGAAATAACATTCATTCGAGGCGTGAGAGTGTGAACCGAGATTTCAGGAAATTTGTTTAAAAGCAGGTGGTTAGTGATCTTCAGCGTTGTAGCGCAGAGGTCAAGCCCGACCAAGGTCGGGCTGCCTCGCAGGCGAGTACGATCAGAATTCCAGGCAGATCTTGCCGAAATGCTGGTTGCTTTCCTGGTAGCGGAACGCATCGACGATCTGCTCCAGAGCGAAGGTTTTGTCGATCACCGGACGCAAACCGTTGGCATCGATTGCCCGCACCATCGCCTGCTGCTGGGCTCGGCTGCCGACCAGTACCCCTTGCAAGCGGATCTGGCGTACCAGTGCCTGCACCAGCGGCAGCTGGCCAGCGACCCCGGTGAGAATTCCGATCAGCGAAATGTGCCCGCCAATACGCGCGGCGATCATCGATTGCTCGAGCGTCGCCGGGCCGCCCACTTCGATGACGTGATCCACTCCACGATTGCCCGTGAGCTGGCGTACCGTTTCGCCCCAGGCCGGCGTCTTGCGGTAGTTGATCAGGTGATCGGCGCCCATGGCCTTGAGGCGTTCGAGTTTCTCGTCACTGGACGAGGTGGCAATCACCGTGGCGCCGGCCAGTTTGGCGAATTGCAGGGCGAAGATCGAAACACCGCCAGTGCCCTGCACCAGCACGGTATCGCCCGGTTTGAGTGAGTCGTCGGCCATCAGCGCGCGCCAGGCGGTAAGCCCTGCGGTGGTGAGGGTCGCCGCCTCGGCATGGCTGTAGCCTTTGGGGGCATGGGTAAACGAGGTAGCACGCGCGGTGACCTGTTCGCGGGCATAGCCATCGATACCGTCTCCTGGCACCGTGGCAAAGCCTTCCACCAGCGCCTGGCCGTCGAGCCAGTCGGGGAAGAAGGTGCTGACCACGGCATCGCCCACTGCAAATTCCGTCACGCCGCTACCCACTGCCGTGACCACACCGGCACCGTCAGCCATGGGGATGCGCGACTCGGTCGGTCCCCACATGCCGCTGACCACGGCAAAATCGTGATAGTTGAGCGAGTTGGCGTGCAGACGAACGCTGATCTCGCCAGACTTGGGTGCGGCCGCCTCGCAGGTACCGACTTGAACCTTGTCGTAACCACCGCCCGCCTGGACATAAATAGCCTTGCTGGTCATGCGAACCTCCTGGTTGGATCGGGTAAATAGCTGATCAGTCTTTGCCTCGGCTTGGCAGCGGTCAAGCGCCAGTACTTGCGAAATATCCAGACAAACAACAATAATGCGACTAATTATCAATTACTGCGCTGGTTGTCGTTCATGCCCGCTCCCGATCATGCCGCTCTGCATACGCTCTACAGCGAACACCACGGTTGGCTGAAAAGCTGGCTACGCGCCCGCCTGGGCAACGCCAGCGATGCTGCTGACCTGGCCCAGGACACCTTTATCCGGGTACTGACCGCGCGCAATGCCCAGACCATTCGCGAGCCACGCAGCTATCTGGGCGCCATCGCCAATGCACTGATGATCGACAAATTCCGCCGCAAGGCGCTGGAGCAAGCTTATCTTGCCGAACTGGCAAGCCGCCCGGAACGGATGGCCGATTCACCGGAAAAACGCTTGCTGATCCTCGAAACCCTGGTGGCTGTCGATACCCTGCTCGACGGCCTGGGTGAACGCACCCGCCGCATCTTCCTCGCGGTGCAACTGGAAGGCCTGAGCTATGTCGCCACTGCTGAGCGCCTGGGGGTTTCGGTCACCACGGTGAAGAAGCACCTGATCCGTGCCATGACCCATTGCCTGCTGCTGACGGACGACTGAATGGCTCAAGCTCTGGATTACCGTACCCTCGAAGCCGCTGCCACCTGGTACGTCCAGCTCAACGCAGCGCAGCCCAGTGACGCCCAACTGCAAGCCTGGCAGGACTGGCTGGGCAAAAGTCAGGCGCATGCCCAGGCCTGGGCCCGGGTAGAAAAGCTGCAACGCCAATTTGGCAGCCTGCCGGCCGATGTCGCCCTGCCGACCCTGGCTGGCGTCCGGGCGCGCCGTCGCGCAGTGGTAAAGACCCTGGCCATGCTCCTGGCCGTCGGCGCCACCGGCTGGAGCGTGCATGAGAGCACCCCGGCGCTGGCGCTGATGGCCGAACTGCGTACCGCCAAGGGGCAACGGCGCCAGGTCAGGCTCAGCGATGGCAGCCAGCTCGAACTCAACTCCGACAGCGCCGTCGATATTCACTTTGATGGCCAGCAGCGCCAGTTACGCCTGTACCGCGGCGAGATCATGGTGCAAACCGCCAGCGACCCCGCCGCCCGCCCCTTCGAGGTGCAGACCGCCGAGGGCCGCGTGCGCGCCCTGGGTACACGCTTCAGTGTGCGCAGCGACGACGGCCAGAGCCGGGTCAGCGTGTTGCAGCACGCGGTGGAGATCCGTCCTGTGGATAACCCGCTGCTGATGCTGCGCCTGGAAGCCGGGCAATCGGTCAGCTTCGACCAGCGGCAGATCGGCAGCACCCATAGCGCTGCACCCGGCACCGGTGCCTGGACCCAAGGAATGCTGACGGTGATCGAATGGTGCCTGGCCGACTTTGTCAGCGAGCTGCGCCGCTATCGCCCGGGCATGCTGCGCTGCGCTGAAGGCATTGCCGATTTGCGCCTGTCCGGCGCCTTTCGCATCGACGATACCGACACCATTCTGGAAAACCTCAGCGCCTCGTTACCGGTCAAGGTGCGCTACCTGACCCGCTACTGGGTCAGCATCGAAGCGGTCTGAATAATTTCAACAAAAGGGTTGCCGATTTTCATTCTCATTCGGCTACGCAGTTAAAGCAGCAAATTCAGCTGCACCTCTGCCCAGCCAATCGAAGGAAAACCTGCATGACCCGTATTTGCCCCCGGGCACCCCGCCCTCTGGTTCGCGCCGTTCACCTGGCGTTGTTCGGCCTGACCCTGGCGCCGCTGCCGATGCTGGCATTGCTGCCGGCGCAGGCCATGGCACAGAGCGCCAGCAAAAATTTCCAGATCGCTCCGGGGGCACTGGGCACCAACCTCAGCCTGTTCGCCACCCGCGCCAACATCACCCTGTCGTTCGATGCCCGAGAAACCCAGGGAAAACAATCGGCCGGGCTGCAGGGCGACTATTCGGTGGAAGAAGGCCTTGCGCGCTTGCTGCAGGGCAGCGGCCTGCAGGCCCAGCGCCAGAGCAACGGTGGCTATGTACTGATCCCGGCCAGCAACGGTGACGCCCTGGAACTGGGGGCAACCAGCATCAACGGCCAGCTTCTCGGCGAAACCACGGAAAACACCGGCTCCTACACCACCGCCGCCTCCCGGACCGCAACCAAGCTGCCGTTGTCGATTCGCGAAACGCCGCAATCGATCACCGTTGTCACGCGCCAGTTGATGGATGACCAGGGCGCCCAGAGCATCTCCGATGTGTTACGCAATACTCCCGGTGTATCGGCGCAGACCTACGACAGCGACCGCACCGAATTTTCCAGCCGCGGCCTGGTCATCACCAACTACCAATATGACGGTGTGAACACCATTTATGACGGTGTTTATGACGAGGGCACCGCCCATGTCGACATGGCCATCTATGACCGGGTCGAAGTGCTCAAGGGCGCGACCGGCCTGATGACCGGCTCCGGCGATCCTTCCGCGACGGTGAACCTGATCCGCAAGAAACCCACCGCACAGTTCCAGGCCTCGCTCACCGGCAGTGCCGGCAGCTGGGACAACTATCGCGGCGAAGGCGATGTTTCCGGACCGCTTAACAGCAGCGGCACCCTGCGCGGCCGTTTTGTCGGCGCGCAACAGGACAAGAAGGGTTATCAGGATCACTACCAGCAGAAGAAAGAGGTGTACTACGGCATTCTCGAAGCCGACATCACTCCTGACACCCTGCTGACGGTCGGCATCGACCAACAGAACACCACCCCACGCGGCACCTCCTGGACCGGCAACCCGGTGTATTTTGCCGACGGCGGCCGTACGGATTTCTCCCGTTCATTCAATCCGGGCGCCGACTGGAGCCGTCGCGACTTCCAGAACCGCACCTACTTCGCCTCCCTGGAACAGGCACTGGCCAACGACTGGTCACTCAAGCTCAGCGTCAACCAGCTGCAAAGCGACCACGACACCCGCCTGGCGTCGGCCAGTGGCGGCTCACCGGACCGCGACGGCAACGGCATGTTCTTCTTCTGGGGGCGCTGGGAAGGTCATCGGGTACAAAACTCTGCCGACCTGAACCTCTCCGGACCTTTCAGCCTGTTCGGCCGCCAGCATGACCTGGTCGTCGGTTATAACACTGCCCACTCACGCCAGACCGGCAGCACCTGGGACACCAGCGAATTCGCCATGGTTCCGGGCAGCATTTTCGATTGGGACGGCCATATCGGCGTGCCGGACTTCCCGAAAAACGGCAAGTATGAACAGAAGAAAAGCCAGAACGGTGCCTACATCGCCACCCGCCTGCGCCCCACCGATGAGCTGTCGGTGATCCTCGGTACCCGTGTCAGCACCTTCAAGTACCACGATAACTACGATTACGACGGTCTGAACCCGACTGTCTTCGCCGACAACTCCGCGAGCTACAAACAGCATGGCGTGGTCACGCCCTATGCCGGCGTGGTGTATGACCTGAACGACACCTATTCGGTGTACACCAGCTACACCTCGATCTATCAGCCGCAGAGCAACAAGGACGCCAACGGCGCCACTCTCGACCCGGTCGAAGGCGACAGCTATGAAGCCGGTCTGAAGGCGGCTTACTTCGACGGCCGACTCAATGCCAGCCTGGCATTTTTCCGTATCGAGCAGGACAACGTCGCCGAGTCGATCGGCTCCAACCCGCTCACCAACGAGGGCATCTACAAAGCCACAAGCGGCGCAACCACCAAAGGCCTGGAACTGGAAGTTGCCGGTGAGCTGATGGAAGGCTGGAACCTCTCGGCCGGCTACACCTATGCCCGCTCCCGCGATGCCGACGAACAACACATCTACGGCTTCCCGATGAGCACCAGCAAGCCTGAGCACCTGGTGCGTGTGTTCACCACTTACCGCCTGCCAGGCATGCTGGACAAGGTCACCGTCGGTGGTGGAGTGAACTGGCAGAGCGCGTTTTACGGCAAGATCTACAGCGGTGCGGTGAACGACTACACCTACATCAAGCAAGGCGGCTATACCCTGGTCGACCTGATGAGCCGCTACCAGTATGACGAGCACCTGAGCTTCACGGTCAACGCCAACAACGTGTTCGACAAACGCTACCTGAGCGGGCTGGGCAACTTCGACACCACCTACTATGGTGAGCCGCGCAATGTGATGCTGACCACGCGTTGGGACTTCTGAGGCCGTATCGCGGGGCTTGCCCCCGCGATGGATTTCAACCCTGAAGCAACGCCTGCAACGCCCGGCAATCCGCCGCATGCCAGTCAGCCAATTCCGGCCATGGATTGTCGGGCAGGTTGACCAGGACGGTCCGGGTCCCCGCCGCACGACCGCAATCGAGGTCAAAGCGGTAATCACCGACCATGACCATCTCTGCAGGCGCCACATCCCACGCCTCGGCCAGCTTCAACAAGCCACCGGGGTGCGGCTTGGGTGGCGCTTCATCACGTCCCAGCACGTACGGTTCGGCAAAGCAGTCGGCCAGGCCGATGGTTTGCAGCGTGACATGCGCCAGTTCCCGCGCATTGCGGGTGAGGATACCCAGCTTACAGCCGCGTCCGGCCAGCTCACGCACCAGTTCCACGGCACCGACCGCAGCCTGCGAGCCAATCGCCAGATCACGTTCATGCTCCAGCAACCAGGCGTGCTTGGCCGCAGCTTCGGCAGCGGGCAACGCCGCCAAGTGAGTAAGGATGTCATCCGCCGGCGGAATCTCCAGGGCTTCGCGAATGGCCGCGAAGTCATGCACCGCGACGGTCAGGGTGCCGTCCATGTCGAACACCCAGTGACGAATATCCTTAAGGCTCATGCCCAGTCCTTGCGCTGACGGATCAGGCCTTCCTGGCAGGACGAAGCCACCAGTTGCCCGGCCTGGTTGAAGATGTTGCCACGGGAAAAGCCGCGGGCATTACCCGCCCAGGAACTGTCCATGGCATACAGCAGCCACTCGTCAGCGCGCAGATTGCCGTGGAACCACAGCGCATGATCGAGGCTGGCGACCTGCATGTCCTTCTGCCACACCGATTTGCCATGCGGCAGCAACGAGGTGGTCAACAGGCCGAAGTCCGAAGCATAGGCGAGCATGTACTTATGCAGTGCAGGCACATCCGGCAGGTTCCCGTCAGCCCGGAACCAGATGTACTTCACCGGCTCGCCCGGCTTGGGATTGAACGGGTCTTCTGCGGTGACCGGGCGCATTTCGATCGGCTTGGCGCACAGCATCTTGTCGCGGATCGCCTCTGGTAGACGGTCGGCCATGCGTTGGGCCAGCTCCACTTCCGAAGGCAGGTTTTCCGGGCCAACCACCGCAGGCATCTGCGTCTGGTGGGCGAAACCCTCTTCGTCATACTGGAACGATGCGCTGCAGGTAAAGATCGGCTGGCCCTTCTGGATCGCCGTCACCCGCCGGGTACTGAAACTGCCGCCATCGCGTACCCGGTCAACCGAGTAAACCACCGGCATCGTCGCATCACCCGGACGCAGGAAATAACCGTGCAATGAATGCACATGGCGGGCTTCTTCGACCGTCTGGCTGGCGGCCGACAACGACTGCCCCAGCACCTGGCCACCGTACAGCTGGCGAAAACCCAGATCCTGACTGCGTCCGCGGAACAGGTTTTCCTCAATGGCTTCCAGACTCAGCAAGTCGACCAGATCGTCCAACACGTGGCTCATTCAAGATTCTCCAAAGCAATGCGCAACTGCGACAAATGATACAGGGTTTGTCATAGCTCACCTGTATGTTGTGCAATTCAGCCACGCAGGGTCTGTTGCCACTGGGCCCGGTTGATGCGGTACAGCACATGGGCCCGCAAGGGGTGGTCCTCGGGCAGTTTCGGGTGCAGGAAACTGCCGGCCAGGTCCTGTTGCATGCCAATGGCCTGCATGACCTTCTGCGACGGTAAATTGCTTTCAGAAGTGAACGACACCACCTGCTCCAGGCCCAATTGGGCAAAGGCACAACGCAGGCTGGTCCAGGCCGCTTCGCTGGCGAATCCCAGGCCCCAATGGCGGCGAGCCAGGCGCCAGCCGATCTCCACGGCTGGGGCAAAATCGGCATCGAAGCTGACATTGAGCAAGCCGGTCATACCGATGAAGGCACCGGAATCCTTGCGTTCCAACGCCCACAAACCAAAACCGTACTCATTGAAATGGCCGCGGATGCGGCCGATCAGTGCGGCGCTTTCAAGGCGCGTCAGCGGGGCGGGAAAATAACGCATGACCTGAGGGTCGGCGCACAGGGTGGCGAACTCGCCGAGGTCGTCATCCTGCCATTGGCGCAGCACCAGTCGTGCGCTTTCCAACTCGAGTATGGGGGTCATCGCCTGCTCCTGAACACATCACCTGCAGTTTACAGCGTAGGCAGATGTAGCAAAGCTGGCGATCAGGGGCCAGGAAAAATCACAGTCTCGACAGCGCCGGCCAGGCCATCACTGTCGAGACATTCAGGGCGGGGGCAATCAGAACGTGAAGCTTGCAGTCAGCTCCGCCGAGCGGCCCGGTGCCACGGTGGCGAACAGACCAACATGGGACGCATCGTAGATGGTTTCGTCGGTCAGGTTGAGGACGTTGAGTTGCAGGTCCAGATTCTTGCTGACCTTGTAGCCAACCATTGCATCGTAGCGCCAGTAGTCATCCACGGTAATGGTGTTGGCGTCGTTCATGTAGCGATCATCCATGTAGTTGGCCCCGCCACCGACTCTCCAGCGGTCGGTGATGTCGTAGGAACTCCACAGGCTGAAACTGTTGGGTGCAATGAACTTGGACTGATTGCCGTCGTTGCTGCGGTCACCACCGGACTTCACCACTTCGGCGTCCAGGTAGGTGTAACCGGCCCAGATGGCCCAGGCGTCGGTGATTCGTCCGGTTGCCTGCAGCTCGAAGCCGGTAACTTTCTGATCGCCATCAAGGGCCACCAGGCCGGTGAGCGGGTCGGTTACACGGGCGTTGGTTTTTTCCGTGCGGAAAACCGCGGCGGTCAGCGACAGTTGCTCGTTGAGCACATCCCACTTGGTACCCAGTTCCACACTACGGGCTTTTTCCGGATCCAGGTTGGCCTTGTTGCCGTTCAGGTTACCGGCACCCGCACCATCAGCACCGCCAGACTGGGTGTTTTCCCCCGAGGGGTTGGACGATGTGCCGTAGGACAGGTAGATGCTGCCATTGGGCATAGGCTTGAAGACTACGCCGACCTGGTAGTTCCACAGTTCGCTGGACGACTCGGCACCACCGGCAACGCGGTTTTTCACGTCGTAGTCGTCATAACGCAAGCCCAGGTTCAGGTCCCACTGTTCGTGCAGTCCCAAGGTGTCGAAGGCGTACAGCGATTTGACCTCGGTCTGGTACTTGCTGGTGACCTGGCCAGTACCTGGCAACAGCGTCCAGCCACCGTCATGGGGGTTGGGGTTTTCCAGGTCGGCAGGACGACCGTTATTACCTTTGTGCTTATCCTTGTCGGTGATGGTTTCGCGGCTGAGTTCCAGACCGGTGGCATAAGTATGTTTGATGTTGCCGGTGTGGAAAGTACCAAACAGGTCGGTCTGGTTGATCAACGTCGTGTTGACCACATTGCGTGGCCGGAAACCCCGCCCGACCAGTCCGCTTTCTTCTTGCCCAACGTTGGCAAACACCGGACGGCTCATGACGTAGTTCTGCATGCTACGACCACCACGCAAGGTGTTTCGTGCTTTCAGCTCTTCGGAAAAGTCGTGTTCGAGAATCAACGTTGCCAGATCGGCAGAGGTTTTGCGGAAGTCGCGATCGACCAGACCGTAGAAGTTGTCACGATCAACGTCGGCCGGCTTGTTGGTTATCAGCGAAATCGGGTGCCCCTGATCAGGAATGTCATCTGTCTCAAGGTGGTAGTAACTGGCGGTGACACGGGTCGGTCCCTGCAGGCCCCAGGTGATGGTCGGGGCAATACCCCAGCGCTTGACCTCGACATCGTCACGACCGGGGGTATCGGCTTCGTGCTTCATCGCATTCAGGCGCAAGGCCAGGTCCTGCTCTGGCAGGTACTGGTTGATATCAATGGTGCTGCGCCACAGCTGGTCAGTACCCATGGTGACGGTGCCGGCGATGGAGTCATCCATCTTTGCCGCCTTGCTCACCAGGTTGATCGTGCCGCCGGTCGACCCCCTACCGCTATAGGAAGAGCCCGGGCCTTTGACGATTTCCACCGATTCGACGTTGAACGCCTCATGGGACATGCGCCCCAGGTCACGCACGCCATCAATCTGGATGTCTGTACTGGCTTCAAAGCCACGAATGAACGGACGATCGCCCAGCGGAGTGCCACCTTCGCCAGCGCCCAGGGTAATGCCCGGGGTAGTGCGCAGCACATCGGTCAACGAGGTTGCGCCACGCTCTTTGATCAAGGCTTCATTGATGATGGTGATCGACTTGGGCGTTTCAAGAAGGGGCGCGGTGAACTTTGGCGATGACATTTCATCGACTTTGAAAGTTTCGTGAGGCTTCCCGGTGATATCGGTTGCATCCAGTTCCACCGCTGTTGCCGGCTGCGCAACGGTGGTAGCGGAAGTTTCAGCCAGACTGCCGGAAGACCAGGAAGCCACTGCCAAGCCAAGTGCAGTGTAAAGGTGACCTGATTCTGAACGACGTGTTATTTCAGCCTTATGTGCCATTAGTATTGCCACCATCAGAAAATGATGCGCAATGCTATTTACGAGGAATTATCAGATGAAGCGAATTTACATTATTTACGCAGAGTAACAATTCGTTTCCAACGACAAAACTTAGTTACATATATTTAGTTACACACATTAAGTTACAACTTGCACTTCGACAGTGCCATCCACTCCAACTTGCAAGCTACGACAAACACTAAAACGCTTTGTTCAATCGCGCCGTTTATCGCCCTCGCCCCATAAAGATTTTTTTCACATCCACTTCACCTGCTCTCCACGGGGTGTCGCCTACAGTGCGGCCATGCTCGTGGTGCCTGCCCCAACCGGCTGCCCCCCGATCCGATTGCGCGTTATGGAGTTGCAGCATGTTGCCCGGTACCACTCGAAACACCGTCCTTTCAGCGCTCAAGCGCCAACGATTACCCGCCATCAGAACGATGCTCATCGGCCTGTGCGTCATGCTTGCATTGGCCACTCTGACCACATGGGCAGCAACGAGAACTCGAATTGTGGACTTGGGCAGTGACAATCAAATGCACAGCAGCGGTGTTTACAGTGAATGGTCCAAAGGCGCAGTGATCGTGCTGATCCGTCACGCTGAACGCTGTGATCGCTCAAGCAACACTTGTCTTGGCGACCCGACCGGGATCACCGTGGCCGGCAGCCAGGCCGCCACGGACGTTGGCCATGGTTTGCAGCACTTGGGCCTGGATAGCGCCAAAGTGCTCAGCAGCCCGCAGGTCAGGACCCGCCAGACCGCGCACTTCATCTTCGGTAAAGCCATCAGCAGCGAAGAATGGGTGCAACAGTGTGACCAGGACTTCGCCAAGACCGCCCTGGCGCACAAGGCGCCGAAGCACAACCTGGTGCTGGTGACCCACAGCGGCTGCATCGACCATATGGAGCGCCAGCTGAAGGTGCCCGGCGGCCAGCGCTCCAGCGACTATGCCAGTGCATTGTTCGTCTCGGTCGCTGCCAACGGCAAAGCGAGAATCCTCGGCCAGATGAACGCCAGCGAATGGCAAAAAATTCTTAACAGTACGCGGACCTGAGTATGCGAGCCGGCTCACGCAAAGCCTACTATCTGCTCAACCTGGGCATCCCGCTGTTGCTCGCCATGGCCGTTTTCCTGCTGTTCGACCTGACCCGGCTGGACCGGCTGATCAGCAACCTGCTGCTGGATCCGGCCACCGGCCAGTTTCCGCTGCTGCATGATCAATGGTTCGAAAAGGTCACGCACAAATGGCCACGGATCCTGCCGAACTGGACCGGTGAGGCGGCAATCATCGGCACACTGCTGTCATGTATCTGGCCCCTGCTGAGCAAGCATCCGCAGCTCGCCCACAGCCCTCTACTGGAAAAGTCCCGCATTGCCCCGCTGCTGCGCTTTAGCGCTGGGCATCGGCGCGACTTTCTCTTCGTCGTGGTGGCCTTCGCATTGTGCACGACGGTGATTCACTACCTGAAAAGTCATACCAGCGTGTACTGCCCGGTAGAGACCACCCTGTACGGCGGATCACAGTTGCGCACGGAATGGTTCGAAAACTTCAGCTGGTTCAGCAAACCCGGCGACGGGCGCTGTTGGCCAGGCGGCCATGCCTCCAGTGGCTTTACCCTGCTGGCCCTGTACTTCGTGGCCCGGCGTTACCGCTGGCAACATGCGCGCAAACTGCTGGTGGCGATTCTGCTGCTGGGCTTCGTCTATGGAACCACTCGCGTACTTCAAGGCTGGCATTACATGTCCCACACCTTCTGGGCAGGTATCTTCGTCTGGCTGACCACCTGGCTGACCGCGCTGTTTTTCTACGGACGTCAGGCCCTGCAAGCACCGGCCATTCGCCGCACAAGCGCATTGCCGACGGTCGGCATCAGCGCCATGCCAGCATCACTACGCCCAGAGTGACCAGGCTGATACCCGCCCACTGACGCAGATCGAGCTTCTCGCCGAGCAGGGTCACCCCCAGCACGGCGACCAACACCACGCTGAGTTTATCCACAGGGGCAACCTGAGACGCCTGGCCCAATTGCAGCGCGCGGAAATAGCAGATCCAGGAAGCCCCGGTGGCCAGCCCGGACAGCACCAGAAACAGGTAGCTGCGCGGCGAAATCGAAGCCAGTGACTGGTACTGCCCGGTGACGTAGAGGATCAGCGCCAGGCTGATCAGTACCACCACGGTACGCAGCAAGGTGGCGAAGTCGGAATTGATACCGCTGATGCCGACCTTGGCAAAGATCGCCGTCAGCGCCGCAAAGACAGCCGAGAGAACAGCCCAGAACGTCCAGGAAGCCAGCATGTATGCGCCTTTTAGAGAGTCGTGCCTCCTACAAAGTAGCGCAACGGCAAGCGCAACTGGCAAGATCGAGTTCTGACTTGCTCAAGAATCTGCCATGCCCCTGCCGCTGATCTACCACGACGACTACAGCCCGACGTTTCCCGCCGAGCACCGCTTTCCGATGGACAAGTTCCGCCTGCTGCGCGATCACCTGGTCGACAGTGGACTGACCACCGACCAGGACTTGCTGCGCCCGCAGATCTGCCCCAACGATATCCTCGCCCTGGCCCATGACCGCGATTACATCGAACGCTACATGAATGGCGAGTTGTCACGCGAGGACCAGCGCCGCCTCGGCCTGCCCTGGAGCGAAGCCCTGGCCCGACGCACGGTGAGAGCGGTCGGCGGCTCGCTGCTGGCCGCCGAACAGGCCCTGGAGTATGGCATCGCCTGTCACCTGGCCGGCGGCACCCACCACGCCCACTACGACCATCCCGCCGGCTTTTGCATCTTCAATGACCTGGCGGTCATCAGCCACTACCTGCTGGAAGCCGGACGGGTGCACAAGGTGCTGATCTTTGACTGCGACGTGCACCAGGGCGATGGCACCGCGCGGATTCTCCACAACACCCCCGATGCCATCACCGTGTCCTTGCACTGCGAGCAGAACTTCCCGGCACGCAAGGCCCAGAGTGACTGGGATATCCCCTTGCCCCGCGGCATGGGCGATCAGGCCTATCTGAAGGTGGTAGAGGACGCCCTCAACTACCTGTTGCCGATGTACCGTCCGGACCTGGTGCTGTATGACGCTGGCGTCGATGTGCACAAGGACGATGCCCTGGGTTACCTGCAACTGACCGATGAAGGCGTCGCAGCCCGTGATGAACATGTCCTGCGCCAGTGCCTGGGTCGCGATATCCCGGTGGTCGGGGTGATCGGTGGCGGCTACAGCAAGGACCGCCAGGCCCTGGCACGCCGCCATGGCATCCTCCATCACAGCGCCAAACGGGTACTGGGTTACTCACAATGACTGTGGAACCGCCTGTGGATAACCTGCGTGAAAGCCACTGCAGCCCTTTGCCCGTATGGGTTTGAAGCGGCTGTACATTTTTTGCTCAGTGTTTCCGCCTGCTGCGCTGAGGTAGAATGCCGGCTCTTTTCCCCAGCTTGCAGCCGACCATGACCGACACCCGCGCCCCCCACCGCCCACACGTTGTCATTATCGGAGGCGGGCCGGCCGGGTTGATGGCCGCCGAAGTGCTCGGCCAGGCCGGGGTCGCGGTGGATCTGTACGACGCCATGCCTTCGGTAGGACGAAAATTCCTCCTGGCCGGAGTCGGTGGCATGAACATCACCCATTCCGAACCCTACCCGGCGTTCATTTCCCGTTATGCCGAGCGCAGCGCTGAAATCGCCGGATTGCTCGAAGGCTTCGACGCCGACGCCCTGCGCCAGTGGATTCACGATCTGGGCATCGAAACCTTTGTCGGCAGCTCTGGCCGGGTGTTTCCCCGCGACATGAAGGCCGCCCCGCTGCTGCGCGCCTGGCTCAAGCGCCTGCGCGACACAGGAGTAGTTATCCACACCCGTCACCGCTGGCTTGGCTGGAATGCCGATGGCAGCTTGCGAGTGGCTTATCCACAGGGCGAACTGGCGCTCAAGCCTGCTGCCACCCTTCTGGCCTTGGGCGGCGGCAGCTGGGCACGCCTGGGTTCTGATGCTGCATGGTTGCCCTGGCTTGTGGATAAAGGCGTACAGGTCGCGCCGTTGCAGGCTGCCAACAGCGGCTTCGAGGTGCATGCCTGGAGCGATCTACTCAAAGACAAATTCGCCGGCGCACCGCTGAAAAACATCGCCCTGAGCCTTACAGGCCAGGCGCCACGGCTGGGTGAATGCATTGTCACCACGCAAGGACTGGAGGGCAGCCTGGTGTATGCCTGGTCGGCGCAGATCCGTGAAGCGATCAACCGTGCAGGCAGCGCCACCGTGTTGCTCGACCTGTTGCCCAATCGCACTGTGGATAACATTCAGAAGGCCTTGGCCAAGCCACGCGGCTCACGTTCGATGGCCAAGCACCTGCACAGCCAGTTGGGCCTGGACGGGGTCAAGGCGGCGTTGCTGCGCGAGCTGACCGACGCGCAGACCTTTGCCGACCCGACGTTGCTGGCCCAGGCGATCAAGGCCCTGCCGATTGTGCTGGTGCGCCCTCGCCCGCTGGATGAAGCGATCAGCAGCGCCGGTGGAGTTGTGTTTGAGGCGATGGATCAGCGTTTGATGCTCAAGGAACTGCCAGGGGTGTTTTGTGCCGGTGAGATGCTCGACTGGGAGGCGCCGACCGGGGGGTATCTGTTGACGGCGTGTTTTGCCAGTGGGCGCAAGGCAGGGCTTGGGGTTCTCGACTGGCTGAAAAACTGAGGGAAGGCTGCGCCTTCCATCGCCGGCAAGGCCGGCTCCCACAGAAGCCTGGCCAGGCAAAAGACCTGATGGACCATGGGTGTGGGAGCTGGTCTTGCCAGCGATGGGCCGCAACGCGGCCCCAAGGGCTCAAGGCTTACGCTTACGCGGCCCGGTATTGAAGGTCGGCACCTTGCGCACCGGTTTGGCTGCAGGCACTGCCGCCGGCGTCTCGCCACTGTCCATCCAGCGCCCCAGGCTACGCTTGCTGCTGCTTTCCTTGGGCTTCTTGGGTTTCTTCGGCTTCTTCAGCACCTGCCCATTGGCATCGGTCATTGGCACCTTGTGATCAGGAATGAAATCCGGTTCTTCATGGCGCGGCAGGGTCTTGCGGGTCAGGGTTTCAATAGCCGATAGCAGTTGCACCTCATCGGCGCACACCAGCGAGATCGCCTCGCCGCTGTTGCCTTTACGACCGGTGCGGCCAATACGGTGGATATAGTCTTCAGCCACGATCGGCAGGTCGAAGTTGACCACCAGCGGCAGGTCGTCAATGTCCAGGCCGCGCGCCGCAACGTCGGTGGCCACGAGGATCTGGATCTCACGCGCCTTGAAACTGTCCAGAGCACGCTGGCGGGTCGCCTGGGGTTTGTCACCATGGATGCCATCGGCGTTCACGCCCTGGCCGCGCAGGCGCTCGACCAGTTGATCGACACCATTACGCGTCTTGGCGAACACCAGCACCTGCTTCCAGCGCTGCTTGCGCATCAGGTGGCTGAACAGCTCCGGCTTGCGCTTCTTGTCCACCGGGACGATCCACTGCTTGACCGTGCTGGCGGTGACGTTGCGCGGACTGACTTCGATGCTCAACGGATCATTCAGGGTCTGCGCGGCCAGCTGGCGGATTTCGTCGGAGAAGGTGGCCGAAAACAGCAAGGTCTGCCGCCGTACCGGCAAGGCCGCGTACACCGCACGCAGCTCTTCGGCAAAGCCCAGGTCGAGCATGCGGTCAGCTTCGTCGAGTACCAACGCCTGAAGCTGATTGAACTTCACCGCGTTCTGACGGAACAGGTCGAGCAAGCGCCCCGGTGTTGCCACCAGCAGGTCGATGCCCTTGCGCAGTTTCATCATCTGCGGGTTGATGCTGACGCCACCGTATACCGCATAGGTGCTCAGCGGCAGGTGTTCGGCGTATTCGCGGATGTTGCTGTGCACCTGTTCGGCCAGCTCGCGGGTCGGAACCAGCACCAGCGCGCGCACCGAGTTGCTGGCAACCTTGGCGCCTTCCAGGGTCAGGCGCTGCAACAACGGCAGGGCGAAGCCTGCGGTCTTGCCGGTACCGGTCTGGGCTGCGGCCATCAGGTCGCGCCCGGCCAGCACGGCAGGAATGGCCTGGGCCTGGACCGGCGTCGGGGTGTTGTAGTCCAGGCGCTCAAGCGCGCGCAGCAAGGGTTCAATCAGGCCGAGTTTGGCGAATGTCATGGCAGTACCGTCAGGGGAATTCAGCAATGGCGGCAGTTTACCTTGTTCCGCCAGCGCCTTCCTGACAAACCGCTGTTACTTGCACAGCTCGCCTTCTACCTGCGCTTGTGGCTTGACCTGCTCAGCGGTCGGCTTGCGCCACTGCGGCAGACCGATCAACACCACCGCACCGATGATGACCGCCATGGCCACGCATTCCTCGAAACCGATCTGCTCGCCGGCAAACAGGATGCCGAGCAGCACCGCGACCGCCGGGTTGACGTAGGCGTAGCTGGTGGCCGCCGCCGGGCGCACATGCTTGAGCAGGTACATGTAGGCGCTGAAGGCCAGAATCGAGCCGAAGAACACCAGATAAGCCAGCGCGCCCCAACCGGCGGCGGTGGGCATCTGGGTCATGCGCTCGCCACTCAGGGCGCTGCCCAGCAGCAAGGCGGCCCCCCCCACGAGCATCTCCGCGGCACTGGCCATCGGCCCCTGAGGCAATGGCAGGCTTTTGCTCCAGACCGAGCCGAACGCCCACGATGCGGCGGCAAACAGGATCAACGCGGCGCCCATAGGGCTGGCCTGCAGGTTGGAACCCAGGTTGAGCATGGCAATACCGACCAGGCCGAGGACGATCCCGGCCCATTCCAGGCGGGTGTTGCGATGCCCCCAGAACAAGCCGAATACCAGGGTGAACAACGGCACCGTAGCCACCGCCAATGCCGCCACCCCGGAAGCCACGCCAGCGTGCTCAGCCAGCGTCACGCCGCCGTTGCCACAGCTGAGCAACAGCACGCCAATCACGCCTGCTGCACGCCATTGTGGCCAGGTCGGCGCCGGCACGCCGCGCCAGCGCAAAAAGCCGTACAGCAGCGTACCGGCAATAACGAAGCGCACGCCCGCCATCAGCAGCGGCGGCCAGGACTCGACACCGATGCGAATTACCAGGTAAGTCGAGCCCCAGACCAGGTACAAGGCGAGGAAGGCGCCGATCAAAACCAATGGAAAGCGACGAGAGGCAGACATGGGGGGCTCGAATTCTGATTGTCGGGGGATTAGTTTAGAAAGGCACGCGAGCAAACATAAGTTACAAAACCTGTTTAAACAAACCGTACACTTTGGAAAGAATGGTTATTTTGGCCTTTTACCTTTGATTCAAAACACGCCTCAGGAAGCCCATGGACAAGTACGATCGAATGCTCCTCAGCGCCTTGCTGGAAAACGGCCGCGCCTCGTTTGCAGAGCTCGCCCGCAAGGTTAACTTGTCTGCCCCGGCGGTCGCCGAACGGGTCGCCAAGCTTGAAGCCAGCGGCGTGATCACCGGCTATCAGGCCAAGGTCGATCTGGAAAAGATCGGCTTGCCGATCCAGTGCGTGATTGAACTGCGCCTGGCCAGCCACGGTAATCAGCAGACCTATGAAGAGCTCACGCAGATCCCGCAATTGACCGAGTGCCACCGGGTCACCGGCGATCCTTGCGTGATCATGCAGGCTGCCGTGGCCTCGATGCCTGAGCTGGAAGCGCTGATCAATCGCGTCGCCCAGTTCGGCTTCAGCAAGACCTCGATCATCCTCTCCAGCGCGGTGGAGCGGCGCTTGCCGCTGGGCCACCTCGAGCACAACGGCAAGAAACCCTAACGGTAGGTCTTCAGCGCCTCGGCGATCTTTGCCGCCGGGACTTTCTGCAAGCTGCAGAACAACTGGTGGGACACCGCGCTGACACCTTGCTCACGCAACTGCCCGGCCAGGTGCTGGGCCAGGTTGGCGGCCATTTCCGCATCGGCCATGGCCCGGTGAGCGGTGCCGGTGTCGGGCAGGCCGGCCCAGCGGGTCAGGGTGCCGAGCTTGTGATTCGGCGCCGCCGGCATCAAGCGCCGGGCCAAGAGCATCGAACAGGCGAAGCGCTGGCTACGGCTGCGTCCGATCTGCGCCAGTTCATAGTCCCAGAACTTCTGGTCGAACGAAGCATTGTGCGCCAGCATCGGCGTGTCACCGACGAACTCGGCGACCTCGTTCATCACCCGTGCAACAGGCGGCGCACTGCGGAGCATGGCCGTGGTGATACCGGTCAGCCCGGCAACGAAAGCCGGCACCGGCACACCTGCGTTCATCAGGCTCTGGTAGCGTTCGACAATACGCCCCCGTTCGAGCATGACCACCGCCACTTCAGTGGCCCGGCAATTGGCACCGGGCGAAATGCCGGTGGTTTCGAAGTCGATGACAGCAATACGTTCCAAAACAAAACCTCAGTAAAACCTAGTGCCTGAGCAGCAGGCCGCCCTCGATGGGCACATAGCGGCTGGCCGCGCGAATCAGCGAGTTGGCGGTAAGCCCCGGAACGCCATAAGCGACGGCTTCAATACCGTGACGGCTGATGACCCGCTCCAGCAGCAGATCGAAATCACCGTCGCCGGAAGCCAGCACCACTTCATCGACCCGCGCGGCGGCGTCGATCACGTCCAGGGTGATCCCCACATCCCAATCGCCCTTGGCCGAGCCATCGCTACGCTGAATGTAGGGTTTGAGTTTGACGGTGAAACCGAGGTTGCGCAGGATCTGCTGAAACTGCTGCTGTTTGCTGTCGCCGCGGTCGATGGCATAGGCGACTGCCTCGACGATCTGCCCATGCTGGCTGATATCGGCCCACAGCGCCGCGTAATTGAAATGACAGCCATAGGCTTGGCGCACGGTGTAGTAGAGGTTCTGCACATCGGCGAATACCGCGATCTTCTTCACCGTTCTTCCTCATGGCGCCGTGGCGCGGTTACCGGCCGCCGCACACCGGGGCCGTTTCGGCGCCCAGTATGCCAGCCTGGAGGCGGTGCGGGTATGCGCGCTCAGACGAAGCTGTCGTCGCCGCCGAAGAATCCGCCGTCGTCACTGCTGTAATCGCTGTCCATGAAGCCGCCCTGATCGTTGCCGTAGTCGCTGTTGTCGGCGCTCAGGCGCTGCTCGTCATTGCTGCCCCAGCCGCCGCTGTCGCTGGCGGGTGCAGGCTCTTCCTTGATCACCTCGACCACTTCTTCGGGTTGTGAGTGCTGGTTGAACAGGCTGCTGATGCCCTGTGCCAGCATGACCCCGCCCGCCACACCGGCAGCGGTCTGCAAGGCGCCGCCGAGAAAGCTGCTGGCACCCCCACGGGCAGGCGCCTGAGCGGGCGCTGCGTTGAAACCTTGCTGCGCGCCAGCGCCGGGCTGACTGAACGAACGCGACGGTTCACGCCAGCCGCCACCGCCCGGAGCACTGGCCGGTGCCTGTGACTGGGTCGGCTGAGGATCACGGGTACCGCTACCGAAGATGCTCGAAAGAAAGCCCCCGCTGTTGCTCGGCGTAGTGGCTGCCACTTGTGCCTTGGCCTGTTTCAGCTCGGCCTGCAGTTGCTTGTTCTGCTCGTCCAGACGTTTGAGCGCAGCTTCCTGAACCAGGATCGCCTGAGCCATGTAGTAGGGCGCCGCCGGTTGCTGCTGCAGGTGCTCGGCAATGCGCGCCTGAGCCTGGGCATCACGGGGGACGGCCGGGTCTTCGGCTTGCCTGAGTCGGCCGAACAGGCCATCGATCAGGGTTTGTTCTTCACTGTTCATGGGCAACCTCACACAAGAGCCGGGGGAATTCAGGTTCACTGAAAATGGGGTGCCAGGGCCGTGGATTCAACACAAGGCGCGATGAAACTTTCTTCAGGTTGAGGGCTGGCTGGGCTAAAGTTACGCCCTGCTTTTTTCAACTACGATATCGACCGATGAATCCGCTCAGCGTTCTGCGTGACTCCCTGTACTTCTTCCGCCGCCACCTGCTGAGCATCGCCCAGCTCTGTTTGCCGCTGGTGGTGCTTGAGGCACTGTGCACCCAATTGCTCTACCAACAGCTGGGCAAGGACGCGTCACAGGCCTATGGCATGCTTGCCAGCCTGTTGTTCTACCCACTGTACAGTGCCGCGCTGATTCTCTACCTCGACACCCGCAGCAACGGCTACACCCCGCTCAAGCGCAACCTGCTGGCCATGGCCCTGCGCCTGTGGCCATCGTTCGCCTTGATGGTGATGCTCAGCTCGCTGCTGATCATGGCCGGCGCCGCACTGTTCATCCTTCCGGGGATCTGGGTGATGATCAACCTGGTGTTTGCCGAGTACCTGCTGGTACTGCGCGGCCTGCCGCCGCTGGCTGCCATGCGCGAAAGCTTCCAGATGACCACCGGCAACTTCTGGCGAATCCTCACCTGCATCCTCGGTGTACTGGCCCCTTTGTGGTTGATCGATGGCCTGAGCCAGATGCTGATCCCCGAGCCTTCGCCCCTGGCGCAACTGGCCCTCGACAGCGCCAATGGCTTCTTGCAGCTGTTCAGCACGGTGGTGATGTTCCGTCTGTACATGCTGGTCAGTGAAGCGGTAGTGGAACCGCCAGCGCCCTGACCTGCCCCAGGGCCGGATGGCTACTTGCGCGGCTTGGCCCGCGCCGTAGCCTCGGCAATCAACGGGTCGTCCGGCCAGTAGTGTTTCGGGTAGCGGCCCTTGAGATCCTTCTTCACCTCGGCATAGGTACTGCGCCAGAAGTTGGCTAGGTCCTGGGTGACCTGCACCGGACGCCGCGCAGGCGACAGCAGGTGCAGCAGGACTTGCTGGCGCCCCTGGGCGATACGCGGGGTTTCGGCCAGGCCGAACAGCTCCTGCAGGCGCACGGCGAGGATCGGTGGCGTTTCGCTGTAGTCCAGGCGGATGTTCGACCCCGAAGGCACGCTCAGGTGCATCGGCGCCCATTCATCCAGACGCTGCGGCAGCGGCCAGGGCAACAGATTGCGCAGCATCGACGACAGGTCGAGCTGGGCAAAATGGCTCAGGCGGGTAACCTTGCCCAGGTAGGGTTGCAGCCAGTCCGGCAGGTTTGCCAGCAAGGCCTCGTCGCTCAGGTCAGGCCATTCGCTTGCACCGTTGGCTGCCAGATCAAGCTGGCGCAGCAGGGCAACCCGCGCTTGCCACTGACGCAGCTCGGGCGTCCATGACAGCAGTTCCAGGCCCTTGCGTCGTACCAACTCGAGCAGCGCCCGCGCACGGGCATCTGCATCCAGCCCGGTCAACGGCTCACGACTGAGCACCAGCTCGCCGACCTTGCGCTGACGCTCGGCGCGCAATACGTTTTCACGCTCGTCCCAGTCGAGGATGTCGACGCTGCGCACCTGCTCGGCCAGTACCCGGTCAAACAAGGCCGGATCGAACTCGGCAGCCAGATAGATGCGCTCTTCGCGCTGACCCTGGCGACTGCCAAGGTCGGCAATCACCAGCCACGGACACTTCATCAGTGCATCGGGCTCGCCAAACAACGCCGCACGGCCGTTGGCCAGACGGTACTCGGCGCCACCGGCGCGGCGCTGCTGGGCAACCCGGTCCGGGTAAGCCAGCGCCAACAATGCACCCAGCCAGCGGGAATGCTCGGGGTCGGCAACCGCAGAGCGCGCTTTGCCACGCAGATAACCGCGATACTGCCGGGCCAGTTGCCGGGCACGTTGCACTCCACCCTGCCCGCCTTTGTTCACGCGGGTTTCACCGCTGAGCAAGGCCAGGCGGCTGTGCAGATCAGCGCCAGCGCCGCGCAGAATATCGCGCTCGCCCAGCAGCGCAGCGACGTCACAGGCCATGGCTGCCAGGCCCAGGTCCTGGCCACGCAACAACAGATGGGCGATGCGCGGGTGTGCGGGTAACTCGGCCATGGCCTGGCCGTGCTCATTCAAACTGTCCCGACTGTCAGCCTTGAATGCTCCCAGGCGCTGCAACAGATCCAGGGCCTGTGCATAAGCAGCCGCAGGAGGTTGATCAAGCCAGCGCAATTGATCCGGGGTGACGCCCCAGCGCGCCAGCTGCAAGGCCAGCCCGGCGAGGTCGGCCTGAAGTATCTCGGCGCTACCGTAGGCGGCCAGCTGCTCATGCTGGGCCTCGGACCACAGTCGATAACACACCCCAGGCTCAAGGCGACCGGCACGACCGGCCCGCTGGGTGGCGCTGGCTCGGGAGATACGCTGGGTGTCGAGGCGAGTCATGCCGCTGCCCGGGTCGAAGCGCGGCACACGCGCCAGGCCGGCATCGATCACCACGCGCACGCCATCAATGGTCAGGCTGGTCTCGGCAATGTTGGTCGCCAGCACCACCTTGCGTTTACCGGGCGGCGCGGCATCAATGGCCGCACGCTGGGCATTGAGCTCCAGTTCGCCGTGCAAGGGGCACAACAGAATGTCCTGACGCTCACCCAGCGCCTCCTGCAACGATTGGTGCACCCGGCGGATTTCGGCCTGACCGGGCAGAAACACCAGCAAGCTGCCCGGCTCATCGGCGATGGCCTGCAATACGCAATCGACCACCCGTGGCTCGATGTACTCGCCCGGCTGGAACGGCCTGCCCCAGCGTACATCAACAGGGTACATGCGCCCTTCACTGCTGATCACCGGTGCCTCATCGAGCAAGCTCGACAGGCGCTCGCCTTCGAGGGTTGCCGACATCAGCAGAATCTTCAACGGCGGCTCATCACGCAGCAGCTCACGGCCATTGAGGCTCAGGGCCAGGGCAAGGTCAGCGTCGAGGCTGCGTTCGTGGAATTCGTCGAAAATCAGCAAGCCGACGCCCTCCAGCGCCGGATCGGCCTGCAGGCGGCGGGTGAGGATGCCTTCGGTGACCACTTCAATGCGGGTTTCTGGACCGACTTTGCTGTCCAGCCGAATCCGGTAGCCGACCGTTTGCCCGACCTGCTCGCCCAGCTCGCTGGCCAGTCGCTCGGCCGCCGCGCGCGCGGCAAGCCGGCGTGGCTCAAGCATGAGAATGCTCTGCCCTGCCAGCCATGGCTCATTGAGTAGCGCCAATGGCACACGGGTGGTCTTGCCGGCGCCGGGCGGCGCTTCCAGTACCGCTTCATGGCGCAGGCTCAAGGCTTCACGCAAGGCTGGCAGTACGGCATCGATCGGTAACGAAATCATGGTGGCCCTCAAACAATTCGCCCAGTATAACGGCGAACCGAGCCTGCTCTATCATGGTCTTAGCTGTAGATACCGGCTCTTTGCCTGTATCTTTGTGGCCCTCATTCCGGAGATTTCCATGCGTATTCCCTCCCGCGTCATCGGCGGCGTCCTGATAGCATCCTTGCTGACCCAACTGACGGCCTGCGGCACCATCTTCTACCCAGACCGGCGCGGCCAGATCGAAGGCAAGATCGACCCTGTGGTGGCGGCAATGGACGCCATTGGCATCCTGTTCTACGTACTCCCCGGGCTGATCGCTTTTGGCGTCGACTTCGCCACCGGCGCCATCTATATGCCAGGAGGGCGAAACGCGCAGATCGCACCGGAAAAACTCAACCAGGCCATCAGCGCTGATGGCAAGGTCGACAACAGCAAGCTGCAGGCCATCCTCGAAAGCGAGCTGGGCCTGCGCCTGCCGCTCAACGACCCGCGCCTGATCCAGCACAAGGGCAGTGTCGAGCAACTGGCGATGTACGGCCTCAAGCCCGCCGCTTGAGCAACGCACAGGAAGCCCCGGCAGCATGACCTCTTCGGCTGAACATCAACGTCTGCTGCGCCTGGCCACTCGCGCTTCGCTGGCGGTGGCCAGCATCCTGATCCTGACCAAGGCGGTGGCCTGGTGGCTCAGCGGCTCGGTAAGCTTGCTGGCCGGCCTGACCGACTCGGCACTCGACGGCGTGGCCTCATTGCTCAACCTGCTGGCGGTGCACTACGCCTTGCGCCCGGCCGATGACGATCACCGTTACGGCCACGGCAAGGCCGAAGCCATGGCCGGCATGGCCCAGGCGCTGTTCATCGCGGTGAGTGCCGTGCTGATCGGCGTACAGGCCGTGGAACGCCTGCAAAATCCCCAACCGCTGGGCGACACCGCCATCGGCATCGCGGTGATGCTGCTGTCACTGGCGCTGACGGTGGCCTTGTTGACGCTGCAGACGCGGGTGATACGCATCACCGGCTCCACCGCGGTGCGTGCCGACTCGCTGCATTACCGTTCCGACCTGTTGCTCAACGGCAGCATCCTGGTTGCGCTGGTCCTGGCACGCCTGGGCTGGCCGCAACTGGACGCCTTCTTCGGCCTGGGCATTGCCCTGTACATACTCTGGAGCGCGCTGCAGATCGCCCGGGAAAGTACATCGATCCTGATGGACGAGGAACTGCCCGGCGATATCAGCGAACAGATGCTGGCCCTGGCCTGCAGCGTGCCTGGCGTGCACGGTGCACATGATTTGCGCACGCGTGTTTCCGGTAGTCACTGGTTTGTCCAGGTGCACCTGGAGTTACCGGGCAGCATGCCGCTAACCGATGCCCATGCGCTGTGCGATCAAGCGGCGGCAGCCATTCATGGCAAGTACCCAAAAGCGGAAGTATTGGTACATGCCGATCCAGTGGGCTGAGCCGGCGTATCAGTTAACGCTGTAGCCCCGCCCGCTCAAGCAAGCCCTCAGCGCTTGCCGGTAGCTGTCCGTCACTTGTATAGCCGGTGCATAAGTCGCTTTGGCCGGATCGAAGCCGCTTTGCTGCACCGCCCAACGGTGGCACTCGTAACGATCCCGGTCAGCCTGTTCCGGACTTTGCCCGGAAACCGGATTGGCAACGACGTCGTAGTCATTTTCCATTGGCTGAGGCTCTGCGCTGGCCACCGGCGGATTGACCACAACGTACTCGTTGCTGTCTTGCAGGTACTGGTAGTAGGTACCTGCCACAAGGAAATACAGCGAATCGGCAACCCACACTTCACGCGCGTAATCCGGCAGGTAGCCGACCCGCATACCGTAGTGAGGCGCTACCACCACATAGCGCGGCCCTTGCGGACGGTACCAGTACCCGCCGGAATAAAAGTAATCACCACCACGGTAAGGCACACGCCAGTACTGGTCAGGGAACTGCTCGACCACCTGACCGGGCCGGTAACGCGGCCCGCTGCCCCAGCCGTTGCCATGACCATCAGGGCGTCCCGGCCAGTTATCCTCCTGCGGTCGCTGTTGCGGCCCACCAGCCTGGTAGTAGCGGTTGCCATTGTTGTGCCGAGGAATGTCCTGGTAGTACCCGGTTCGCGGTGGTTGGGTCTGGCGCACCTCGTCCGGGCGCGACTGCAGCGGCGACGCCGCTTGAGACTGCTCGGCGCCTTGCCCCCCATACCCGCCACCCGATCCACCCTGCCCCTCGGCCAATGCCTGCAGGTTGATAGTGATGCACAACAAACCTGCACCGGCCAGACACCAGCTACGCGACTTCATGTTGTTCCTCTCGGACCGTTGAGATGGGCCTGTGGGTAAGACTGGAAAAACCACGGCGGGTTTAACCAACAATTTATCAGGCTGTCCGCAACGAGGTATCGGCACCAGGATGAAAAATTACAGGCAATAAAAAAGGGAGACCCTGGGGTCTCCCTTTGAGAATTTTGTCCGTGCTCGACGCTTGTGACGTCGGCTCACCTCACGCTGTCTTGTGAACAGTGTGTAGCCCGGGGGCCGAGCACAACCCTGTTGGGTTGCTGGCCGCAGCTGCCCTGATAAGGCCAGCTGCACTGGACTGATGTCCGGGCAGTGATTCTGGGTATAAGCATAGGGCTAGAGCGGCAGCAGAGGATTGCGAAGATTGCTCGATCAAATAGCACTTGCGCAATTTTTACCTAAGGATTGATAATTCGACGCAATCGAAACAGAAAAGGCATCTTCCATGAGCAAGCTTGACCGCTACGACCTGAGCATTCTTGCCGAATTGCAGCGCGATGCGCGCATCTCCAACCAGGAACTGGCCGAGCGCATCGGCCTGTCGCCTTCGCCCTGCTCGCGCCGGGTCAAGCAACTGGAAGACGACGGCTACATCGCCCGTCAAGTGGCGCTGCTCGACCGCAAGAAGCTGGGCTTGAGCCTCACGGCCTACGTATTGATCGGCATGGACCGCCACACCCCGGAACGTTTCGAAGCATTCGAAACCGCTATCCGCAACCTGCCTCAGGTGCTTGAGTGCAGCCTGGTTACCGGAATGGATGCCGACTATCAGCTCAAAGTAGTGGTCCCGGACATGGACCACTACCAGCAACTGCTGCTCGGCCACCTGACCCGCATCGAAGGGGTGACCAGCGTGCGCTCCAGCTTCGTGCTCAACCAGGTACTGGCCAGCACCGAACTACCGTTGACGCACCTGCGTTAGTCAGACCGGCAAGCGGGGCGTATAATCGCGCGCCTCAACTTGCCGGAGAATATCGATGGATCCTGCGTTGTTCGAAGAGTGGATGATGACTGTCCTGGTCACCATCCTGATTGGTTTCATGGGCTTTATCGTCTGGGACCTGGCGAAGAAGTCCAAAGCCGGCAAGTTCGGCACCTTCATTCTGTTTTTCGTGCTGGGCCTGGGTATCCTCGCTTTCATCATCAAAAGCGTGGTGATCGGCTATATCGAAGGCGTTTAACGCCTGGCCGGAACTTCCCGCCACTGCCCCTGATCCAGACCGTCCAAGGTCCAGTCGCCGATCCGCACCCGTACCAGGCGCAGGGTCGGCAGACCGACGGCGGCGGTCATGCGCCGCACCTGGCGGTTGCGCCCTTCCTTGATCACCAGTTCCAGCCAGCTGGTCGGTATGCTTTTGCGAAAGCGTACCGGCGGGTTGCGCGGCCACAACTGCGGTTCTTCAAGCTGCCTGGCCTGGGCAGGCAAGGTAGGCCCGTCATTGAGCTCGACACCGTCGCGCAAACGCTGCAGCTGCTCTTCTGTCGGCTCACCCTCGACCTGTACCCAGTAGGTTTTCGCCAGCTTGTGCTTCGGATCGGCAATCCGCGCCTGCAACTGGCCGTCATTGGTCAGCAGCAGCAAGCCTTCACTGTCGCGGTCCAGGCGGCCGGCCGGATAGACGCCGGGAATATCGATGAAATCCTTGAGGGTCGCGCGCCCTTCACCGTCGCTGAACTGGGTCAGTACGTCAAAGGGCTTGTTGAACAGGATCAACCGCGGCTCGGCCAGCGGCGCCTTGGCCTGGCGACGCGGGCCTGCGGGTTTGGCCGCGCCAGGGCGCGGCTTGGAACGTGGGGGTAACGGCATGGGGCCTCAGCGGAACGGCGGCTCGTCGAAACTGCGCAGTTTACGCGAGTGCAGCGAATGCAGCTCGGTGCGCAGCAGGTCGAGTGCGGCGATACCGATTTTCAGGTGCTGGCTGACTGCCCGGTTGTAGAAAGCGTTGGCCGCGCCCGGCAGTTTGATTTCGCTGTGCAGCGGCTTGTCCGAAACGCACAGCAACGTGCCATAAGGCACGCGCAAGCGGTAACCCTGGGCGGCGATTGTGCCGCTTTCCATGTCGACCGCCACCGCCCGCGAGAGGTTGATCAGCGGACGCTCCTGAGCCCAGCGCAGCTCCCAGTTGCGGTCGTCGTAAGTCAACACGGTGCCGGTACGCAGACGCTTTTTCAGCTCGTCGCCACGCTCGCCGGTCACCTGCGCCGCTGCTTCCTGCAGCGCCATCTGCACCTCGGCCAGGGCCGGAATCGGAATATGCGGCGGTACCACCCGATCCAGAATGCCGTCCCGGCGCATGTAAGCGTGGGCCAGCACGTAATCGCCGATGGTCTGCGACTGCCGCAAGCCGCCGCAGTGACCGATCATCAGCCAGCAGTGCGGACGCAGCACCGCCAAATGGTCGGTGATGTTCTTGGCGTTGGAAGGGCCGACGCCGATGTTGACCAGGGTAATGCCATCACCATCGGCGGCGATCAGGTGATACGCCGGCATCTGGTAACGGTGCCAGACCACACTCGCCACCAGCGACTGGGCCTCACCGTTGTCCATGCTCTTTTCGATGATCACGTTACCCGGCAGGACCATGCGCACGAAACGCGGGTCATCGCGCAGCTGCTCCAGGCCATGGCTGACGAACTGGTCGACATAGCGGTGGTAGTTGGTCAGCAGGATCCACGGCTGCACATGGCGCCAGTCGCTGCCGGTGTAATGCACCAGACGGCGCAAGGAAAAGTCCACCCGCGCCGCGTCGAACAGTGCCAGCGGCAAAGGATCGACGTTGGCCCAGTCGTACAGGCCATCGGCGATACCATCGGTGGCAGCCGACAGGTCAGTGCTGGGGAAAACCCGTGCCAGCGCGGCGGCAGTGATACCGCTACCGGCCAGTTCGTCGCCCTGCTCGACCACGTAGGGATAAGGAATGTTCTGCTGACTGACACCGACTTCGACGGTGACAGTGAAGTCGCGCATCAGTGGTTTGAGCTGTTCCAGCAAATAGCCACGGAAGGCCGCGGGATGGGTCACCGTGACGCTGTAGGTGCCCGGCAGCTGAACCTTGGCGTAGGCGCGGGTGGTGGCCGGCACCTCACCATGATACTCGTAGGTCAGGCGCAGTTCCGGGTAGCGGAACAAGGCGCGCTCTTCGGCATTCGGCTCGGTGCGGTCCTTGAGATAGCGCTTGAGCGCCTGGCTCAGGGCCGCGGTGGACTTCTCGTGCAGGGCCGCCAA
The DNA here is from genome assembly GCF_059415665.1 of Pseudomonas sp. GW821-FHT10B02. Classification (NCBI taxonomy): domain Bacteria; kingdom Pseudomonadati; phylum Pseudomonadota; class Gammaproteobacteria; order Pseudomonadales; family Pseudomonadaceae; genus Pseudomonas; species Pseudomonas sp. GW821-FHT10B02. Next base: position 122,722 of record NZ_JBWKNR010000011.1, read on the forward strand.
ACGATCGACGGCCTGCTCGGCGGTTTCTACGACAACGAAGGCTTCATCAGTACGGCTCACAATGTACTTCCTGTCTGACATGCATGTAGCCATCTTGCCTACTTATTCAGGCAAAGGCACGCACGTTAGAGCGGCCAGTTTGGCGTCGACCGTGCCACTATTTCGCCAACATCAATGCCTCTTGGCAGCACACCGTAGACCCGGCCGCTGCCGCCCAGGCGGCTGCCGATAAAAGCATCGCTGACGGTGGCATTGCCCGCTTCAAGCAACAGCTTGGCCTGCAAGCCCAGGGCGATGTCTTCGGTGAGCTGACGGGCGCGGTACTGAATGTCGCCGGTGTCGGCAAACGCCGCCTTGAGATTGCCGATGTGCGCCGCCAGACGCGGATCGCCGTGACCGTCACCGAGCTCCTCGAACAGCACATCGAGCACACCTGGCTCCTTGGACAGGGCACGCAGCACGTCCAGGCACTGGACATTACCGGAACCTTCCCAGGTCGAGTTGACCGGTGCTTCGCGGTACAGGCGCGGCAGGATGCTGTCTTCGACATACCCGGCGCCGCCCATGCATTCAGCCGCTTCGTTGATCATTGCCGGGGCGCGCTTGCAGATCCAGTACTTGCCGACAGCGGTGATCAACCGGGCGAACCGTGCCTGTTGCAGGTCATCCGGCTGATCAAGGGCATGACCCATGCGCAGGCTCAGGGCCAGCGCCGCTTCGCTTTCCAGGGCCAGGTCAGCGAGGACGTTCTGCATCAGGGGTTGCTCGGCCAGCAGCTTCCCGCCGACCTGGCGATGAGCACAGTGGTGGGCGGCCTGGGTCAGGGCCTGGCGCATCAGCGCGCTGGAGCCGACCATGCAGTCGAAACGGGTCATGGCGACCATTTCGATGATGGTCGGCACGCCGCGGCCTTCCTCGCCGATCATCCACGCCAGGGCGCCACGGAACTCCACTTCACTGGAGGCGTTGGAGCAGTTGCCGAGCTTGTTCTTCAGGCGCTGGATATAGAACTGGTTGCGACTGTCATCCGGGCGATGGCGCGGTAGCAGGAAGCAGCTCAAGCCCTTGTCAGTCTGGGCCAGGGTCAGGAAGGCGTCGCACATCGGTGCCGAACAGAACCATTTGTGCCCGACCAGCTCGTAGGCCTGTCCCGGTCCCGGCGCGCCCACCGGGTAAGCACGGGTGGTGTTGGCACGGACATCGGTGCCGCCCTGCTTCTCGGTCATGGCCATGCCCAGGGTTACCCCGACCTTGTGCCGGTCACCGACGTTACGCGGGTCGTACTCGGTGGCGAGGACTTTGGGCAGCCAGTACTCGGCCAGTTCCGGCTGCAACTTGAGCGCCGGCACTGCGGCAAAGGTCATGGTCAGCGGGCATCCGCTGCCAGCTTCCGCTTGGGTATGCAGATAGGTCATCGAGGCCCGGGCGACGTGCGCACCCTGGCGCGGGTCGGTCCACGGCAGCGACGGCAAACCGTGTTCGATGGCCGTGCGCATCAGCTCGTGGTAGGCCGGATGAAACTCCACCAGGTCGATACGATGACCATAGCGGTCATGGCTGCTGAATTGCGGCTTGTGCAGGTTGGCCAGAAACCCTGCGGCCATCAGCGGCCCGCCCGCCAACGCCCCGTACGCGTCGATCCGGGCCTCCGCCCAGCCTGCCCCATAGTGCCGCGACCATTGCTGCAGCGGCAGGTCGAGGCGATACAGATTGGTCCCGTCCAGCGATGGCGGCTGGTTGGTGACTTCATGGGTTTCAGCGTACTGGTGCAGGTTCATCAGGGGGCCTCCTGGATCCGGACGTGACTGAAATTTCAGTGAATCACGCCGCGCCCCCCGCTCAAAGTGACAAATACGCCTAACTAGCCGCGATTTAGCCCGGGCTGGGCCAGCGCCTGCGGCTGGCTCAAGGCGAGGCTCAGCACCAGCTCGAAACGGCTGCCCAGCCCCGGGCTGGACTCATGCTGCAAGCGTGCCCCGATCAACTCGGCCAACTGCCGGCAGATCGCCAGACCGATGCCCAGGCCTCCGTACTGGCGACTCATCGAGCCATCGACCTGGAAGAAACGCTGATACAGACCCGGCTCGGCCAGGCGATCAAAGCCGATGCCGCTGTCGCTGACACTGATGGTCAGGCCAAGCAGACCCGGCCCTTGCAAGCGCCCACGCACCTGCAACACGACCCCACCTTCATGCGTGAACTTGATCCCGTTGTCGAGCAGATAGCTGATGCACTGGGCCAGTTTATGCCGGTCGCCGACCAGCAACTCGGGCAAATCGGCCGGTGTGTCCAGATTCAGGTACAGCCCCTTGCCCAGCGCCGCCGCGGCGTACTTGCTGCGCAGCTCCTGCAACAGGTTGCGCAAGCCGAACGGTGCGTTTTGCGCACTGAGGCGACCGGCCTGCAGCTCGGTGAGGATCAGAATGTCGTCGACCATGCCCATCATGTCCTGGGCCGCGTAACTGGCCGTGCGCTGGTACTGCGCCAACTCGTGCGCCATCGGCACTGTCTGCATCAATTCCAGCGAACCGATCACGCCGTTCATCGGCGTGCGCAGTTCATGGGTCACCGTGGCCAGAAACTCATCCTTCAAGCGGTTGCTGTTGGACAGTTGCTGGTTCAGCACTTCCAAGGCCCGGCCCGTGTCGCGCAGGGCCTGGGCCTGCTGGTCACGCATGCTGTTGATACGGTCGGCCAGGGCCAGCGACAGCAGGCACACCTCCAGCGCTGAACCGATCTGGCTGGCATACATGGTCAGGAACACATTGGGCAGGTAGCCCAGCACCATCAAGGTATTGACCAGGCCGCCAAGCAGGAATGCCGTCCAGGCGATGATGAAATAACGTGCCACCCGCAAGCCGCGCCGCCAGGCATACACCCCGGCGGCAAAGATCGTCACGGTAAACAGCAACGCCAGGGCCGTCGCCAGGCGCAGGGCAATACCGTAGCTGCTGATCAGCGACAGCAGCATGACCACCCCGCCACAGGCCATCAGCACCTTGAGCAGGCCATCGAAGGCGCGGCTGTGCCGGGCCATCTGCAGGAAACTACGGGCGAACTGGCAACCGAACAGTCCCGACGCGCCGATGAACAGCGGCGTGGCGGCATTCGCCCACCAGGGGCTGTCAGGCCAGAAATAAGCCACTGCCGCGCCGTTGACCGATACCTGATAGAGGCCGAACGAGGCGATATAGAGGATGTAATAGAGATAACTGGTGTCGCGTACGCTGAGGTAGATGAACAGGTTGTAGACCAGCATCCCCAGCAGCACACCGTAGATCAGGCCGAGCACATAAAGGCGGGTCGGTTGCGCTTCCAGATAGGCTTCGGTGGACCATAAGGTCAGCGGCGCCTGGACCGAACCCTGGCTGTGCAGACGCAAATAGGCGGTGGTGGTCTGTCCGGGGCTGAAGGGTAATTCGAACAGGTAGTTGTTCTGCTCGATCTGGCGACTGGCATACGGCAGTGCGTCACCGGTGCGCTGCGCCAGGCGGAAAGTGCCGCTGCTGTCAGGCAGGTAAAGTTCCAGATGGTCCAGTGGCGGATAGGCCAGCTCCAGCAACCAGCTGCGCGGCGCGGCCGAAGGCAGTGCGGTGTAGCGCAGATCGAGGCGGATCCAGAACACCGAGGTCGAGTAACCGGCGTTCAATACATCGGTTTGATGCGTACGGAAATGCTCACCGAACGAAGGGGCACTGACCTGCGCGATGCTGGCATTGCCATCGCGGTCTTCGAATACCTGCATCACTCGCCCCAAGGGCAAGCTGCGCGTCGAGTCGTCGAAATCGACCGCCGTGGCCAGCAGTGGCAACCAGCCCAGCACAACAATCAGCAAATAGCGCATACAGCCCCAGCATGGTCTGTCCCGGTCGTGTCGCGGTAGCCTCCTGTCCGTTTGAGGCGACGCGATCCGGCAGTAACCGTTATCGGTTGTTTGAGCACTCTAGCATAGCTTTTCAGCGCTACCAGACGCCACATAAAACTTTGATGAAAAGGCTCTAGAACGGCACTTTCAGCGATATGTAAATACATTTCCTGACCACTTGATCAAAAAAGCTTGGCGCGGGGGCAGACCCGACAAAAGCGTTTGGTGGTAAGCTCGCGCACCATGAATACCTACAGCTCCCGCCCCGTTGTCCTCTGTCTCTCCGGCCACGACCCCAGTGGCGGCGCCGGCTTGCAGGCAGATATCGAAGCCCTGATCGCTCAAGGTTGCCACGCCGCTCCCGCCGTGACCGCCCTGACCGTGCAGGATACCGTCAATGTCACTGACTTCCGTGTGCTCGACCGCGAGTGGGTGCTGGCCCAGGCCAACGCCGTACTGGCCGACTCCACGGTCGCAGCAGTCAAGCTGGGCATGCTCGGCTCGCTGGACATGGTCGACACTGTAGTCGAACTGCTCAGTGCCCACCCGCATCTGCCGCTGGTCTGCGACCCGGTGCTGCGCGCTGGCGGCGGTGGCCGCCTGGGCAAGGACGAAGTCGGCTACGCCATGCGCGAACGACTGTTGCCCCTGGCCACTATCGCCACCCCGAACCTCCCCGAAGCCCGCATCCTCGCCGAACTGCCTGAGGGCACTGCGGATGAATGCGCAGAAAAGCTGCTGCCCTTCGTCAGACACCTGCTGATCACCGGCGGTCACGGTGACGAACACGAAATCCACAACCGCCTGTACAGCCGCGATGGCCAGCGTCACACCTGGACCTGCCAGCGCCTGCCTGGCAGCTACCACGGCTCGGGCTGCACCCTGGCCAGCGCTCTGGCCGGTCGCCTGGCCCTCGGCGAGCAACTGCAGAGCGCCGTACGTTCGGCCCTGGACTACACCTGGCGAACCCTGCGCGATGCCGAACAACTGGGCAAAGGCCAATATGTGCCGCGTCGCCTACCCCTGGATTTCTGTTCCTGAGCCCGAGGCCCCTAGATGAAGCTACGCGGTCTGTATGCCATCACCGACAGCCAACTGCTGACCGGCAAGTTTCTGCCCTACGTTGAAGCGGCCCTTGAGGGCGGCGTGACCTTGCTGCAATACCGCGACAAGAGCCAGGACCAGTCCCGCCGCCTGCGCGAAGCCGAAGCCCTGGCCGAGCTTTGCGCACGCTACAAGACCCAGTTGATCATCAACGACGATGCCGAGCTGGCCGCGCGCCTGGGCGTCGGTGTGCACCTGGGCCAGACCGATGGCCCGCTGACGCCGGCGCGCACCCTGTTGGGGCGCGAGGCGATCATCGGCTCGACCTGCCACGCCCAGCTGGAGCTGGCCGAACAGGCCGCCCGCGAAGGTGCCAGCTACGTTGCCTTCGGCCGCTTCTTCAATTCCGTGACCAAGCCGGGCGCGCCCGCCGCCGATACCGCCTTGCTGGACCAGGCCCGGGCCCGGATCAAGTTGCCGATCTGCGTGATCGGCGGCATCACCCTCGACAACGCCGCCCCGCTGGTCGCCCACGGCGCCGACCTGCTGGCGGTGATTCATGGCCTGTTCGGCGCCGACAGCACGCAGGAAGTCACCCGCCGTGCCCGCGCCTTCAACGCCCTGTTCGCATCTGCCTGATTGAGAGAGCCCATCATGTCTCGTTCCGAAACCCTGTTCGCCAACGCCCAGAAACACATCCCCGGGGGCGTCAACTCGCCAGTGCGGGCGTTCAAGAGCGTTGGCGGCACGCCGCTGTTCTTCAAGCATGCCGAAGGCGCCTACGTCACCGACGAAGATGACAAGCGCTACGTCGACTACGTCGGTTCCTGGGGCCCGATGATCCTCGGCCACAGCCACCCGGAGGTGCTCGACTCGGTGCGCAAGCAGCTGGAACACGGCTTGTCTTACGGCGCGCCGACCGCCATGGAAACCGAGATGGCCGACCTGGTCTGCTCGATCGTGCCATCGATGGAAATGGTACGCATGGTCAGCTCCGGCACCGAAGCGACCATGAGCGCCATTCGTCTGGCCCGCGGCTACACCGGCCGCGACAGCATCATCAAGTTCGAAGGCTGCTACCACGGCCACTCCGACAGCCTGCTGGTAAAAGCCGGCTCCGGTCTGCTGACCCAGGGCGTACCAAGCTCCGCTGGCGTGCCGGCAGCCTTTGCCAAACACACCCTGACCCTGCCCTTCAACGACATCGACGCGGTCGAGAAAATGCTCGCTGAAGTCGGCCAGGAAGTGGCGTGCATCATCGTCGAGCCGGTAGCCGGCAACATGAACTGCGTGCCGCCGGCACCAGGCTTCCTCGAAGGCCTGCGCACGCTGTGCGACAAGCATGGCGTGGTACTGATCTTCGACGAAGTGATGACCGGTTTCCGTGTCGCCCTCGGCGGCGCGCAAGCGCATTACGGCGTGACTCCGGACCTGTCGACCTTCGGCAAGATCGTTGGCGGTGGCATGCCGGTCGGCTGCTTCGGCGGCAAGCGCAAGATCATGGAGCAGATTGCACCGCTGGGCCCGGTCTACCAGGCCGGTACCCTGTCGGGCAACCCGCTGGCCATGGCTGCGGGCCTGACCACCCTGAAACTGATCAGCCGCCCGGGCTTCCACTCCGAGCTGAGCGACTACACCAGCCGTCTGCTCGATGGTCTGCAGCAGCGTGCCGATGCCGCTGGCATTCCGTTCGTCACCACGCAGGCCGGGGGCATGTTCGGCCTGTACTTCAGCGGTGCTGACGATATCGTCACCTTCGACGACGTGATGGCCAGCGATGCCGAACGCTTCAAGCGCTTCTTCCACCTGATGCTTGAAGGCGGTGTATACCTGGCGCCAAGCGCCTTCGAGGCCGGTTTCACCTCGATCGCCCACGGCGAAACCGAGCTGAAAATCACCCTGGATGCCGCCGAGCGGGCGTTCGCCAAGCTCAAGAACTAAACGGTGGGAGCGGGCTTGCCCCGCGAGGCGATGCAGCTGACACAGCGCAATCGCGGGGCAAGCCCGCTCCTACCGAGGGTTCCTCAGCAGAAAATCGAGTAAAGACTTTGTAAGGTAGGCGTTGCTTATCCCATAATGTGCCACCAGACACTTTGGCCGCAGCTTTGCAGAGGTAAGTCGATCCCCATGAACCGCACCGGCCGCGCCCTCGCCCTGGGCTGCCTGTTGCTTCTTCAGCCCCTGCTGGCCTCAGCAGGCGGTAACTCGTTGCTGATTCCAGCAACGGGCCGCTGCACCCTCAATTCCCAGCCCGAAGACCTGCCCCAAGCCTTGGCCGCATGCCAGCAGGCCGCGCAGCAAGGCGATGCCCAGGCCCAATACGAGCTCGGCGAGTTCTATTACGAGGGCACCAATACGCCACGCGACCTCAAGCAAGCCCTGAGCTACTTCGAGCAAGCCTCGCTGCAAGGCCACGCTCAAGCTCAGTACCGTCTGGGCACCATGTTTTTCAAAGGGGAAGGTGTCGCAGCCAACAATGTACAGGCGTACATCGTGCTGAAAATGGCGGCAGTCAATGGCGCCGAAGATGCCCTGGATCTGGCCGATGAGGTCTCCGAGCAAATGCCTCGTGAAGATCTTGAAGTGGCGACCCAGGTATTGGGACAGATTTTCCGCAAATACCTGCTGGAGCTGCAGACCGCCGAAGGGCGTACCCCCTTCTCGCCACTGCCCTGAAGCCCGGGCTTATTTTTCCGGCATCGGCATCGGAAACGGCATCACGTTGCTGACGCCACGCGCCTCACTGATTTTTGGCGTTCCCAGGCGCTCGACCTCATCGATACGCACGATCGAGTGCATCGGTACAAAGCTGCGCACCACGCCTTCGAATTGCGCCTTGAGCTTTTCTTCGCTCGGATCGACCACCACCTGGGTGCGTTCGCCGAAGACAAATTCCTCTATTTCAAGAAAGCCCCACAGATCGCTCTGGTAGATCTGTTTGGCATACATCTCGAATACCTGGCCCTGGTTGAGAAAGATCACTTTGTAGATAGGCGCTTCACGTTTGGTCATTTCGGCGGGGACAGCCACAGGTTGTAAAGAAAGGCCAAACTATAACATAGCCCCCAGACCGACAACGCTAGGATCCACCGCCCCGGGCCCTTATAATGTGCGGTTCTTCGAATTACCTGATGATCTCCCATGGCCAAGAAGCTTTATATCGAAACCCACGGTTGCCAGATGAACGAGTACGACAGCTCGCGCATGGTCGACTTGCTGGGTGAACATCAAGCCCTGGAGGTCACGGCACGGGCCGAAGACGCCGACGTGATCCTGCTCAATACCTGCTCGATCCGCGAGCGCGCCCAGGACCGGGTCTACTCCCAGCTGGGCCGCTGGCGCGAACTGAAGGACCTGAAGCCGGACATGGTCATCGCCGTCGGCGGTTGCGTGGCCAGCCAGGAAGGCGAATCGATCCGCAAGCGTGCGCCGTATATCGACGTGGTATTCGGCCCACAGACCCTGCACCGCTTGCCGGAAATGATCGACGCCGCGCGCACCACGCGCCTGCCGCAGGTCGATGTGTCGTTCCCGGAAATCGAAAAATTCGATCACCTGCCCGAGCCGCGCATCGACGGACCGACCGCCTATGTTTCGGTCATGGAAGGCTGCAGCAAGTACTGCACCTTCTGCGTGGTGCCCTACACCCGCGGTGAAGAAGTCAGCCGGCCATTCGACGACGTCTTGTCCGAAGTCATTCACCTGGCCGAAAACGGCGTGCGCGAGATCACCCTGCTGGGGCAGAACGTCAACGGCTACCGTGGCCAGACCCACGATGGTCGCCTGGCCGACCTGGCCGAACTGATCAGGGTCGTAGCGGCAGTGGATGGCATCGACCGTATCCGCTACACCACCTCGCACCCGCTGGAATTCTCCGACAGCCTGATCCAGGCCCACGCCGAAGTACCCGAGCTGGTCAAACACCTGCACCTACCGGTGCAATCGGGCTCTGACCGGGTGCTGGCAGCGATGAAACGCAACCACACCATCCTCGAATACAAGTCCAAGCTGCGCAAACTCAAGGCCGCCGTGCCAGGTATCTGCATCAGCTCGGACTTCATCGTCGGCTTCCCGGGTGAAACCGAGAAAGACTTCGAGCAGACCATGAAACTGGTCGCCGAGGTCGGTTTCGACTTTTCCTACTCCTTCGTCTACAGCCAGCGTCCGGGCACCCCGGCCTCCGACCTGCCCGACGACACCCCGGAAGAACTGAAAAAAGAGCGCCTCAAAGCCCTGCAGCATCGCCTCGACACCCAGGGCTTCGAGATCAGCCGACAAATGGTCGGCACCGTGCAGCGCATCCTCGTCACCGACTACTCGCGCCGCGACCCTGGCCAGTTGCAGGGGCGTACCGAGAATAATCGTATCGTCAACTTCCGCTGCGACAATCCGAAGCTGATCGGCCAGTTCGTCGACATCCATATCGACGACGCCCGCCCGCATTCGCTGTTCGGTTCGCTGGCACCTTGACCTGTCCCGCCGGGTCGCAATACTGGCCCGGCGACCCTTGATCGTTTCAGCGCTTTCGCCCTGCAGCGGCTAGGGTTATCCTTGAGTCCATCTCCATTGCCGTTGGGCGGCTAAAAAACAACCTTGAACGCACCCATAGAACCTCATCGTTTCATCCTCGAACCCTTCGAGGCCCATCGCTTCGCCAATCTGTGCGGGCAATTCGACGAGCATTTGCGCTTGATCGAACAGCGCCTGGCTATCGAAATCCGCAACCGCGGCAATCAGTTCGAATTGATCGGCGAACCCAAACACACCTCCTCTGCCGAGCAACTGCTGCGCCGTCTCTATCGCGAGACCAAGGCCACCGAGCTGTCGCCGGAAATGGTTCACCTGTTCCTGCAGGAATCTGCGGTCCAGGAGCTGGAAAACCCGGCCGTCAACGAAGTCAGTGTTTCCCTGCGCACGCGCAAGGGCATGATTCGTCCGCGCGGGCTGAACCAGCAGCGCTATGTGAAGGAAATCCTCGGCAACGACATCAACTTCGGCATCGGCCCGGCCGGTACCGGCAAGACCTACCTGGCCGTAGCCTGCGCCGTCGATGCGCTGGAACGTGAACAGGTACGCCGCATCCTGCTGGTACGCCCGGCGGTCGAAGCGGGTGAAAAGCTCGGCTTTTTGCCCGGCGACCTGGCCCAGAAGATCGACCCGTACCTGCGCCCGCTGTACGACGCCCTGTATGAAATGCTCGGCTTCGAACATGTGGCCAAGCTGATCGAGCGTCAGGTAATCGAGATCGCCCCGCTGGCCTACATGCGTGGCCGCACCCTGAACAACAGCTTCATCATCCTCGATGAGAGCCAGAACACCACGGTCGAACAGATGAAAATGTTCCTCACCCGTATCGGTTTCGGCTCCACCGCAGTGATCACCGGCGACATTACCCAGGTCGACCTGCCACGTGGCACCAAGTCGGGCCTGGCGCATGTCATCGAAGTGCTCAAGGACGTGCCGGGCATCAGCTTCACCCACTTCCAGCCCAAAGATGTGGTTCGCCACCCGTTGGTGCAACGCATTGTCGAAGCGTACGAGCGCTTTGAGAGCCATCAACATGACATCAGCGAAGGCAGCAAACGCGATGCTTGAGCTCGATCTGCAGCTGGCAAGCGATGCCCCGCACCCAAGTGAAGAACAGTTCCGCCGCTGGTGCGAACTGGCCCTGCGCCAGCGTACAGCCGACTCGGAAATGACCATCCGCCTGGTGGATGAAGCCGAAGGTCGTGAGCTCAATCACACCTGGCGGCACAAGGACTACGCCACCAATGTGCTGTCCTTCCCGGCCGATGTGCCTGACGAACTGCTCGATATTCCGCTGCTCGGTGACCTGGTGATCTGCATCGCCGTGGTCGAGCGCGAGGCCGCCGAACAGGGCAAGGCGCTGGAGGCCCACTGGGCGCACCTGGTGATCCACGGCTGCCTGCACCTGCTGGGCTACGACCACATCGACGACGATGAGGCCGAGGAAATGGAAGCGCTGGAACGAGAATTGCTGGCTGAACTGGGTCATCCGGACCCTTACGCCGACGATGAACACGACCTACCCCACACTGATATCTGCAAGGATCACGAGTAACCGCCATGAGCGAAGATCGATCGAGCAACGGGCAAAAGTCCTGGCTGGGCAAACTGACCCAGGCTTTTGCCCATGAGCCGAAAAACCGCCAGGAGCTGCTTGAGCTGCTGCGCGAAGCCCATCAGAACAAGCTGCTCGACAGCGAAGCGCTGACCATCGTCGAAGGCGCCATTCAGGTCGCCGACCTGCAAGTACGCGACATCATGGTGCCGCGCTCGCAGATGATCAGCATCAAGGCCACACAGTCGCCACGCGAGTTCCTGCCAGCGGTGATCGACGCTGCGCACTCGCGCTACCCGGTGGTCGGCGAAAGCCATGACGATGTCCTCGGCGTCCTGCTGGCCAAGGACCTGCTGCCGCTGATCCTCAAGGAGAATGGTGACAGCTTCAACATCAAGGACCTGCTGCGCCCGGCCACCTTCGTGCCCGAGTCCAAGCGCCTGAACGTGCTGCTGCGCGAGTTCCGCGCCAACCACAACCACATGGCCATCGTCATCGACGAATACGGCGGCGTGGCTGGCCTGGTGACCATCGAAGACGTGCTCGAGCAGATCGTCGGCGACATCGAAGATGAACACGACGTCGAGGAAGACAGCTACATCAAGCCGTTGCCCAGCGGCGACTTCCTGATCAAGGCCCTGACCCCGATCGAGAACTTCAACGAATTCTTCGACAGCCAGTTCTCCGACGACGAGTTCGACACGGTTGGCGGTCTGGTCATGAGCGCCTTCGGCCACCTGCCCAAGCGTAACGAGACCACCGAAATCGGCCCGTACCGCTTCCGCATCCTCAATGCCGATAGCCGCCGGATACACTTGCTGCGACTGACCCCTATCACCCGTTAAGGACAACCATGCGCTGGATCACCCGCCCCGGCTGGCCCGGTAACCTGCTGGCCGTGGCGGCCGGTGCAATCACCACCCTGGCCCTGGCGCCGTTCGACATCTGGCCGCTGGCACTGCTGGCGGCCGGCCTGTTCTACCTCGGCTTGCGTGAGCTGAGCCCACGCCAGGCCCTGGGCCGCGGCTGGTGCTTCGGCTTCGGCCTGTACGCCGCCGGTACCAGCTGGATCTATGTCAGCATCAACACCTATGGCGGCGCTACGCCGCTACTGGCTACCGGCCTGCTGCTGGCATTCTTTGCCGCCATTGCCTGGTTCTTCGCCCTGCCTGCCTGGATCTGGGCGCGCTGGCTGCGCCGCAACGAGGCACCCCTGGCCGACGCCCTGTGCTTCGCCGCCCTATGGGTCGGCCAGGAAGCCTTTCGCGGCTGGTTCCTCACCGGTTTCCCCTGGCTTTATTCCGGCTACAGCCAGCTCGACGGCCCGCTGTCCGGCCTCGCTCCGGTCGGAGGCATGTGGCTGATTTCCTTCTGCCTGGCCTTGTGTGCCGCCCTGCTGTGCAACCTGCCTCGTTTGCGGGCGCGCAAATCTTTCCTGGCCGTGGCCATCGTCCTGTTGCTGGCGCCTTGGGCCGTGGGCCTGGCCCTGAAGAACCACGCCTGGACCGAGCCTGCCGGCAAGCCGCTGACAGTGGCCGCCCTGCAAGGCAATGTCGAGCAGGAGCTGAAGTGGAACCCCGAACACGTCAACGCCCAGCTGGCCCTGTACCGCGACATGAGCTTCAGCTCCAAACCGGTCGACCTGCTGGTCTGGCCGGAAACCGCTGTGCCGATCCTCAAGGAACAGGCCCAGGGTTATCTGGACATGATGGGCAGCTTCGCCGCCGACCGGCATTCGGCGCTGATCACCGGTGTGCCGGTTCGCGAAGTGGTGCACCAGCAACGTCGTTACTACAACGGCATCACCGTAACCGGTGAAGGCGATGGCACCTACCTCAAGCAGAAACTGGTGCCTTTTGGTGAGTACGTTCCACTGCAGGACATGCTCCGCGGCGTGATTGCCTTCTTCGACCTGCCGATGTCGGACTTTGCCCGCGGGCCCACCGACCAGGCACTGCTACAGGCCAAGGGCTATCAGATTGCCCCGTACATCTGCTACGAAGTGGTCTACCCGGAGTTCGCTGCAAGCCTGGCGGCCCGTAGCGACATCCTCCTGACCATCAGCAACGACACCTGGTTCGGCACCTCGATCGGCCCCTTGCAGCACTTGCAGATGGCCCAGATGCGCGCACTGGAGGCCGGTCGCTGGATGATTCGCGCTACCAACAACGGTGTCACCGGACTGATTGATCCATTCGGGCGCATCACCGCACAGATCCCGCAGTTCGAACGCGGCATCCTCTACGGTGAAGTGGTGCCGATGCAGCAGCTCACGCCGTACCTGCAGTGGCGCTCCTGGCCACTGCTGATTGTCTGTACGCTGCTGTTTGGCTGGGCCTTGCTGGCCAGCCGGATCGCCAAGACCGTCTAGTAGAACAGACGGTAACCGAGCAGGCCGACTGCCTCATTGAGCAGTTGGCTGCTCTGCCACATGGCCTTGCTTTCCGGCAGCCAGCCACCGAATGGCCGGGCGTGATCACGGCCGAGAAAGTTGACTGGCGCCGGGATGACTGTGAAGCCCGCCTGTTCGAAGCTCCAGCGCGAACGCTGCATATGCCAGGCCTGGGTCACTACAACCACACGCTTGACGCCCTCAGGCAAGAGGATTTGCGCACTCATCCGGGCATTCTCCCAAGTGGTCCGGCTGCGCTCTTCCTTCCAGCGCACGCTCACTCCCAGATCACGCTGCAGCGCATCGGCCATCAGCTGCGCCTCGCTGGGCGGGGTGCCATAGTGCAAACCGCCGCTGGTCAGCAACGGCAAGCCAGAGGCCTTGGCCAGCTGCGCGGCATAACGCATGCGCTCCATCGCCACGCCCGTGGGTTGATCGATGTAATCCCAGGCCGGATCTCCACGTTCACGCCCTGCCCCCAGCACCACAATGGCATCTGCCTGCGCGGCCAGCTGCGCCCATTGCTCATGGCTCAAGGCCGGTTCGGACTCCAGCAAATGCGCCGAGCGCTCGACCACAATCGGCAGGCTCATCGCCCACAAACCGCCCAGGCCAAGAACAAAACACAAGGCAGACAGGCGCGGCCAGGAACGACGCAGCCACCAGGCAGCGATCAACAGCAGGAACAACACGCCGGGCGGCAGGATCATTTGCTTGATCAAGTAACGAATAGGCACAGGTCACCTCCATGGAGGTGCGCAGCCTAAGAGGATCGGCACCTGGCAACAATAGTCAGGAGTCAGATGCCGATCATCTTGAGTTTGCAAAGGGGGGCGCACTCCGTATTGCGCCTGGGAATCCGGTAGCTACTTGAATTGCAGCTTTCTGGATTTTGCCGTGGTGGTGGAGCGTGTCTTGTCCTTGAGCCAGACAACTCTGGCCGTAGGTGGCGGCTCCGCTGATAGCTGTGCGCCAGCGCATCCATGCCTGCCCTCTGGAAGGGAGTCCAGATAGGCTTTGATCACATCGAATTCGGCGCGGCTCAGACCACGCAACTCCAATTCAGCAGGCACTTCATCGCGTAACCGAACGGAAGTTCTGGCGACCTCCAGAGCAAGCCCCAGACGATCGATCAGCCGTTCGTAAAGCTCCGGTTTTGTTGCTTGTAGCTGCGACTCTCCCATCCGTTCACCTCATTGAAGATAAAATATCTCCCCCCAACAGTGAGCTTAGCGTTACTCGAAAAAGCAGCCGGGCGCTGCGACCAACGGCCCGCAACGCCTCTGCCGGTGCAATCAGGGTTTCCCTCGGTGGACAGGGGTCATGTATGCTAGGCCGTTCACCATTTTGACACCGGATTGCCGATGTAGCGGTTTTCCCGCTGCCTGGATAAGGTCTCCCATCTCTAAGCGCAAAGTAGCCATGCACGAACTCTATCAGCCCCGCGAAATCGAAGCCGCCGCCCAGTCCTACTGGGACGAGCAAAAGTCTTTTGAAGTCAGTGAACAGCCAGGCAAGGAGTCGTACTACTGCCTATCGATGTTCCCGTACCCAAGCGGCAAGCTACATATGGGCCACGTGCGCAACTACACCATCGGTGACGTGATCGCCCGTTACCAGCGCATGCAAGGCAAGAACGTCCTGCAACCCATGGGTTGGGATGCCTTCGGCATGCCGGCGGAAAACGCCGCGATGAAAAACAACGTCGCACCGGCCAAATGGACCTACGAAAACATCGACTACATGAAGACCCAGCTCAAGAGCCTGGGCCTGGCCTTCGACTGGTCGCGTGAAGTCACCACCTGCAAACCGGATTACTACCGCTGGGAACAGTGGCTGTTCACCCGCCTGTTCGAAAAAGGCGTGATCTACCGCAAAAACGGTACCGTGAACTGGGACCCGGCCGACCAGACCGTACTGGCCAACGAGCAGGTCATCGACGGCCGTGGCTGGCGTTCGGGCGCGCTGATCGAGAAGCGCGAAATCCCGATGTACTACTTCAAGATCACCGACTATGCCGACGAGCTGCTGGAAAGCCTCGACGAGCTGCCGGGCTGGCCTGAGCAGGTCAAGACCATGCAGCGCAACTGGATCGGCAAGTCCCGCGGCATGGAAGTGCAGTTCCCCTTCGATCAGGCCAGCATCGGCCACGCCGGGGCACTGAAGGTCTTCACCACCCGCCCGGACACCCTGATGGGTGCCACCTACGTGGCCGTTGCCGCCGAGCACCCGCTGGCCACCCAGGCCGCCCAGGGCAACCCCGAGCTGCAAGCGTTCATCGATGAATGCAAGAGCGGCAGCGTCGCCGAAGCCGACGTCGCCACCCAGGAGAAAAAAGGCCTGGCCACCTCGCTGTTCGTCGAACACCCGCTGACCGGTGAAAAGCTGCCGGTATGGGTCGCCAACTATGTACTGATGCACTACGGCGACGGCGCGGTAATGGCCGTTCCGGCCCACGACGAGCGCGATTTCGAGTTCGCCAAAAAGTACAACCTGCCGTTCAAGGCCGTGGTGCGCACCAGCCTGGGCGACGAAGTCGCCGCCGAGTGGGATGCTGCCTGCGGTGAGTACGGCCAACTGATCAACTCCGGCGAATTCGACGGCCTGGACTTCCAGGGCGCGTTCGATGCCATCGAAGTGGCCCTGATCAAGAAAGAGCTGGGCAAATCGCGTACCCAGTTCCGTCTGCGTGACTGGGGCATCAGCCGCCAGCGCTACTGGGGCTGCCCGATCCCGATCATCCATTGCCCAGCCTGTGGCGATGTGCCGGTACCGGAAGACCAGTTGCCGGTCAAGCTGCCTGAAGACGTGGTACCGGATGGCGCAGGTTCGCCACTGGCACGCATGCCTGAGTTCTACGAGTGCACCTGCCCGAAATGCGGCACCGCGGCCAAGCGCGAAACCGACACCATGGACACCTTCGTCGAATCGTCCTGGTACTTCGCCCGTTACGCCTCGCCGAACTACGAGGGCGGCCTGGTCGACCCGAAAGCGGCCAACCACTGGCTGCCGGTAGACCAGTACATCGGTGGCATCGAACACGCCATCCTGCACCTGCTCTATGCACGCTTCTTCCACAAGCTGATGCGTGACGAAGGCCTGGTCAGCTCCAACGAGCCGTTCAAGAACCTGCTGACCCAGGGCATGGTCGTTGCCGAAACCTACTACCGGGTTGCCAGCAACGGCGGCAAGGACTGGTTCAACCCGGCTGACGTCGAAGTCGAACGTGACGCCAAGGCCAAGATCATCGGCGCGCGCCTGAAAACCGACGGTTTGCCGGTCGAGATCGGCGGCACCGAGAAGATGTCCAAGTCCAAGAACAACGGCGTTGACCCACAGGCAATGATCGAAGCCTACGGTGCCGACACCTGCCGTCTGTTCATGATGTTCGCCTCGCCGCCCGACATGAGCCTGGAGTGGTCCGATTCCGGCGTCGAAGGTGCCAACCGCTTCCTGCGTCGCGTCTGGCGTCTGGCCCAGTCCCATGTCGCCCTGGGCTTGCCGGGCAAGCTGGACGTTGCAGCCCTGGACGATGGCCAGAAAGTGGTCCGCCGCGCCATTCACGCAGCGATCAAACAGGCCAGCACCGACGTCGGCCAGTTCCACAAGTTCAACACCGCCATCGCCCAGGTGATGACCCTGATGAACGTGCTGGAAAAAGCCCCGCAAGCCAGCGAACAGGACCGTGCCCTGCTGCAAGAAGGCCTGGAAACCGTCGCCTTGCTGCTGGCCCCGATCACTCCGCACATCAGCCACGAACTGTGGCACCGCCTGGGTCACCAGGGTGCGGTGATCGATGCTGGCTGGCCAGCGCTGGATGAAAGCGCCCTGGTGCAGGACAGCATCGTTCTGGTCATCCAGGTCAACGGCAAGCTGCGCGGCCAGATCGAAATGCCGGCCGGCGCCAGCCGCGAAGACGTCGAAGCGGCTGCGCGCAGCAACGAAAACGTGTTGCGCTTCACCGAAGGCCTGAGCATCCGCAAGGTCATCGTGGTACCGGGCAAACTGGTCAACATCGTCGCCAACTGACAGGACTACCGGCCCGCAAGCATGGCGGGCCGGTATACAGAATCGGCCCACAAGGGAGCAACAAGATGATCAAACGCAATCTGCTGGTAATGGGCCTGGCCGTGATGCTCAGTGCCTGCGGTTTCCAGCTGCGCGGTACCGGCACCAGTGAGCTGACCATCACGGAACTGGACCTGAGTGCACGCAACGCCTACGGCGAAACCGTGAATCAGCTGCGTCAGGCCCTGACAAGCAGCGGTGTCAACGTTCACGCTGGCGCGCCATACAAGCTGGTCCTGACCAACGAAGCGGAAACCCAGCGCGCCGCCACCTATGCCGGTGGCTCGGGTCGTTCGGCCGAGTATGAGCTGAGCACCGTGCTGAGCTACAGCATCGAAGGCCACAACAATACCAACCTGCTCAACGACAAGCTGGAAGTGCGCAAGATCTACCTGCACGACGGCAACAACATCACCGGCTCCCAGCAAGAAGCGACCCAGACCCGCCAGGAAATGCGCCGCGACCTGGTGCAGAACATGCTGGTACGCCTGCAACTGCTGACGCCGAGCCAGCTCGACCAGTTGCAGCAGGACGCTGACGCACGCGCCAAGGCCCAGGCCGACGCCGTGGAAGCGGCCCGCCGCGCCCAGGACGAGACGCCTCAGCAGTCGCCCCTGCAACTGCCGATCAACTGAGTCTGAACGGGGCACTTCGGTGCCCCGCCTGCGATCATGAAACTCGCCCCCGCCCAGCTCAACAAACACCTGCAAGGCAGCCTCGCGCCGGTCTACGTGATCAGTGGCGATGATCCGTTGCTCTGCCAGGAAGCCGCCGATGCGGTGCGTGCTGCCGCGCGCCAGCAAGGTTTCGATGAACGCCAGGTGTTCAGTGCCGACGCCAACTTCGACTGGGGCACCCTGCTCCAGGCCGGTGCCAGCCTGTCACTGTTCGCCCAACGGCGCCTGCTGGAGCTGCGCCTGCCTTCCGGCAAGCCTGGCGACAAGGGCGCTGCGGCACTGATCGAATACTGCTCACGACCTGCCGAAGACACCCTGCTGCTGATCAGCCTGCCCAAGCTCGACGGCAGTGCGCAGAAGACCAAATGGGGCAAGGCGCTGATCGAAGGCCAGCAGGTCCAGTTCATCCAGATCTGGCCGGTCGACACCCAGCAACTGCCGCAGTGGATCAACCAGCGCCTGTCCCAGGCCGGGCTGTCCGCCCAGCGCGATGCGGTGGATCTGATTGCCGCCCGGGTCGAAGGCAACCTGCTCGCCGCTGCCCAGGAAATCGAAAAGCTCAAGCTGCTGGCCGAAGGTAATCAGATCACCGTCGAGACGGTGCAAGCGGCGGTGGCTGACAGCGCCCGTTTTGATGTCTTCGGCCTGGTCGATGCGATTCTCAACGGCGAGGCTGCTCATGCCCTGCGCATGCTCGAAGGCTTGCGCGGTGAAGGGGTCGAACCGCCAGTGATTCTCTGGGCCCTGGCCCGGGAATTACGTGTGCTGGCCGGGCTTGCCCAGCAGTACAGCCAGGGCGTGCCGCTGGACAAGGCCTTCAGCCAGGCTCGGCCTCCGGTCTGGGACAAGCGCAAGCCACTGATGAGCAAAGCCCTGCAGCGCCACTCGGCGCAGCGCTGGAGCCAGTTGTTGCAGGATGCCCAGCGCATTGATGCGCAGATCAAGGGGCAGGCCCAGGGCTCGCCCTGGACGAGCCTTGCACGATTGTCGTTGCTGATGGCGGGGCAACGTTTGGCATTGCCGGCAGAGTGATATCCATCTGTGGGAGCTGGCCTTGCCAGCGATACAGCCGCCGCGCAACACCTGACACTACAGCGATCTCATCGCCGGCAAGGCCGGCTCCCACACTTGCCCGGCGATGGTTTCGCGCCTATATTGCGCCGCACACCCTCTATCAGGAGCGCTTGCCATGAGCAAAAAACCCAGGCCCAACAAGGCCAAATCCATCATCGCCCAGCCTCTGTTCCGCAGCCGCCAGGAACGCGCAGGCAAAGGCAAAGGCAGCTACCGCCGCGAAGCCTTCCAATCGAGAGATTGGGAGGCTTCTTACTTTTTGGCGGCATAAAAGCAAGATTCCGGCAGGCATGGTATGGTCGTCACCTGACCTGAAATACCTGGACCTGTGCATGCCCTTTTGTCTTTCCCATCGCTGGCAACCTCGCCAGCTGATTGCTGCCTCCAGCCTCATCCTGCTCGTCGCCTGCGCGGAAAAACCCACCGCTGCCGATGCCCTGCCGCTGGCACCTGCCCAGCCCGCCCCGGTCGTGACCGTGCCGAACCCGGCAGTCGACACCAGCACCGAAATCCAGCCACTGCAAAGCTTTGCCCAATGGCAAGCGGGCTTCCGTCAGCAAGCCTTGCAAGCGGGTATCAACCCCGGCACGTTTGACCGCGCCTTCCTCGGTGTCACGCCAGACATGGACGTGATCAAGGCCGACCGCAGCCAGCCAGAGTTCGCGCGCCCCGTCTGGGAGTACCTCGACGGCGCCCTGTCGCCCCTGCGCGTACGCAATGGCAAAGCTCTACTGGAAAAACACGCAGAGCTGTTGAGCCAGATCGAACAACGCTACGGTGTCGACCGCAACGTGCTGGTCTCGGTATGGGGCATGGAAAGCAACTTCGGCCAGTTCCAGGGCAGCAAGTCAGTGATCCGCTCCCTGGCTACCCTGGCCTATGAAGGCCGTCGCCCGGCCTTCGCCCAGGCACAACTGATCGCCGCCCTGCAGATTCTGCAGAATGGCGATATCCAGCCCGACGCCATGAAAGGCTCTTGGGCCGGTGCAATGGGCCAGACCCAGTTCATCCCCACCACCTACAACACCCATGCGGTGGACTTCGACGGCGATGGCCGCCGGGATATCTGGAACAGCTCCGCCGATGCCCTGGCTTCCACTGCCCATTACTTGCAAAGCTCCGGCTGGAAACGTGGCGAGCCATGGGGCTTCGAAGTGCAGCTGGCTCCCGGCTTCGACTACTGGCTGGCCGATGGCAGCCAGCGCAAGAGCGTATCCGAATGGATGCAACTGGGCCTGAAAATGCCAGCCGGTGTGCGCCTGCCAGCCGGTAGCGAGCAACTGTCCGCTGCCCTGCTGCTGCCTGCGGGATATCGCGGCCCGGCGTTCCTGGTACTGGATAACTTCCGTGCGATCCTCAAGTACAACAACTCGTCTTCTTATGCCCTGGCTGTCAGCCTGCTTGGCCAGCGTTTCGATGGCTCGGGCTACATCGCCGGCCCTTGGCCAAAAGACGATCTGCCGTTGAGCCGTAGTGAGCGCGTCGAGCTGCAGACCCTGCTCAGCGCCAGAAACTATGACGCCGGGGCCGCCGACGGCATTATCGGCGCCAACACTCGCAAAGCTATCCGCAATGCCCAGCAAGCACTGGGTTGGCCGGCTGATGGCTATCCGACGCATAAACTGCTGGAAAGCCTGCGTCAGCGCTAAATGAAAACGCCCCTGTTCCGGGGCGTTTTTTATTCTGCGAACAAATCCTGATGCAATTGCAGGTAGCGCCGATCAGCGTCCAGGTACACCTGCGCCCCCAGCGGCAAAGTGATATTGGGATCGCAGTGACCACTGCGCCAACCGGCCAGCACCGGTATCTGCAGCGGTTCGAACATCTCCCGCAACAACGGCGTCAGCGCCTGCAATGTCAGCCCGGCAAAGTCCCCGACCAGTACACCCCGCAACCCTTCGAACTTGCCGGCCAGGCGCAGCTGGGTCAACAGCCGGTCGATGCGGTACAGCGGCTCGTTGACATCCTCGATGAACAGAATGCCATCCCGGCACTCGAGTTCTGCCGGCGTACACAAGGTTGCACACAGCATCGCCAGGTTACCGCCCATCAAGCGCCCTGAGGCAGCGCCAGAGACGATCGTACTTAAAGGATGACTCTGTGGATGCTCCAACCTGTCACCACACTTCAAACGCCCGCTGAGCAGCTCGAAAAGTGAGGACACCGAAGGCGCCTGCTTGTGCGCCAGCAACTCGGACTTGAGCATTGCCCCATGAAAGGTCACAAAACCGGCATGCCGGGCGATCGCACTATGCAATGCGCTGATATCGCTGTAGCCAACAAACGGCTTGGGGTGTTTGCGCAACACGCCATAGTCGAGCCCCTCAAGCAGGCGGATACTGCCGTACCCACCGCGCAAGCAGATAATTGCATCCACATCATCCGCGGCGAACGCCGCATGCAGATCCGCCAGCCGCGTCGCGTCGCTACCCGCCAGATAACCTTGAACTTCGGTTACCCCCGGATAGATCCGGCATTGATAACCACGCGCCTCGAACCACTGGATCGCCTTGAGCGTATCGAGCTGGGCCGGCCCAGCGGGTGCGATGATGGCGATACGGCCATTCTCTGGCAGCGCCTTTGGCAGCATTGAACTACCTGATTGCAGGGCTGGCTGCTGATCGATAGGAAGGTTCATCCAGACGACTCCTTGTTTGGACTTGAGCATCAACCCTAGAGCGGTTGACGGTCAAACGGCGGGTGGAAGAAATCCCGCACACAAAAATGCCGATGCCGCCGGCAAGCGGGCATCGGCATTCGACACAGCCGGGATCAGAGCTTGATCTTGGCCTCATGCGCCTGCTGGTCGGCATGATACGAAGAACGCACCAGAGGACCGGAAGCGACGTTCTTGAAGCCCATCTTGTAACCTTCTTCGGCGAACCAGGCGAAGGTATCCGGATGCACGAAACGCTGCACCGGCAAGTGGCTGCGCGATGGCTGCAGGTACTGGCCGAGGGTCAGCATGTCGATGTTGTGCTCGCGCATGCGGTGCATCACTTCGATCACTTCTTCGTCGGTCTCGCCCAGCCCCAGCATCAAGCCGGACTTGGTCGGTACGTGCGGCACCAGTTCCTTGAACTTCTGCAGCAGGGTCAGCGACCACTGGTAGTCGGAGCCCGGACGCGCGGCCTTGTACAGGCGTGGCACGGTTTCCAGGTTGTGGTTGAACACGTCCGGCGGGGTCTCGGCGGTGATCGCCAGGGCCACGTCCATCCGTCCACGGTAGTCCGGCACCAGGGTTTCCAGCTGGACACCCGGCGACAACGCGCGAATTTCGCGGATGCAGTCGGCAAAGTGTTGGGCACCGCCATCACGCAGGTCGTCGCGGTCCACCGAGGTGATCACCACGTACTTCAGGCGCAGGTCGGCAATGGCGACAGCGAGGTTCTTCGGCTCGTCGACATCCAGAGGCTTCGGACGACCGTGGCCAACGTCACAGAACGGGCAGCGACGGGTGCAGATGTCACCCATGATCATGAAGGTCGCAGTACCACCGGAGAAGCACTCACCCAGGTTCGGGCAGGACGCCTCTTCGCAGACGCTGTGCAGCTTGTGTTTGCGCAGCAATTGCTTGATACGGTCGACTTCCGGCGAAACCGGGATACGCACGCGGATCCAGTCTGGTTTCTTCGGCAACTCGTCGGTCGGGATGATCTTTACCGGGATACGCGCGACTTTCTCCGCGCCACGCAGTTTGACACCCGCCTCGACCTTGGGCCGTGGCACTGGTGTCACGCTTTGCACTGGTTCTTGCACAACAGTAGTCATATTCAGAAGATTCCGCCCGTAAGGGTCGTCTGCTCAGCATAGTCGAGGTGCTTGACCAGCTGCCCGCGCAGCCTTGCCCTTACCTCAGAGAGTTCGATCGAGCCTGCCTGGTCGCGCAGCTGGGTCATGGCCAGCCCCGCATACCCGCAGGGGTTAATCCGGCGGAATGGCGCAAGGTCCATGTCCACGTTCAAGGCAAGGCCATGGAAAGAACAGCCATTGCGGATCCGCAGGCCGAGGGAAGCGATTTTCGCTCCATCGACATAAACGCCCGGGGCATCGGCCTTGGCCGCCGCCTCGACGCCATAACTGGCCAGCAACTCGATCAGGCAGCGTTCGATCCGGGAGACCAGATCACGCACACCAAACCCGAGCCGGCGCACATCAAGCAACAGGTAAGCCACCAGCTGGCCAGGACCGTGATAGGTCACCTGGCCGCCCCGGTCGGTCTGCACTACTGGAATATCGCCGGGCACCAACAGGTGCTCGGCCTTGCCCGCCTGGCCCTGGGTGAACACCGCAGGGTGCTCCACCAGCCAGACCTCGTCGCAGGTTTCGGGGCCGCGCTGGTCGGTGAACCTGCGCATGGCCTCGAGCACCGGCTCGTAAGGCAGTAATCCCAGATCGCGAAAGCCGAGGCTTGCCGGCATCAGAGCACCATTTTTACGATGCCAGTGGCACGCAGGGCGCTATTGATATCGTGCAGCTGGTCTTCACCGGTAGCGATAATATGCAACTGCACAGTGGTGTACTTGCCTTCCTTGCTCTGGCGCTCGGCCAGCGTGCTCATGTCGACCGTGGCGTATTTGCTCAGGATCTCGATGACCGTGTCCTTGAAGTGAACGACGGTGTCACCGATTACCTTGATCGGGTAATCAGCGCAGGGAAATTCGATTTTGTGCGATTTGTCAGCTTCGGTCATGGCAGTAACGGCCTCGTAAGCCGTGGCAACAACAACGCCCCCGCGTGAGTTGGCGGGGGCGTGGCTGGTCACGATATCAGTTGAACAGCCCGTAGAAGAATAGACGAATGCTATCCCACACCCGGCCGAAGAAACCAGCTTCCTCAACAGCGTCCAGCGCGATCAGATCGGCGCTGTGTACAACGTTGTCATCCAGTTTGACTTCCACTTTACCGATCACGTCACCTTTGGCGATTGGCGCGGTCAGTTGCGGGTTCATGGTCATGCTTGCAGCCAGTTTCTTCAATTGGCCTTTAGGCAAAGTCATGCTCAGGTCTTGGGCCAGACCGGCTTTGACCTGGTTGGTAGCACCCTTCCAGACTTGCGCCTGGGCCAGTTCAGTGCCCTTCTGGTAGAAGGTCTGGGTTTCGAAGAAGCGGAAACCGTAGGTCAGCAGCTTCTGGGTTTCGGCAGCACGGGCCTGCTCGCTGTTGGTACCGAAGACCACGGCGATCAGACGCATGCCATCACGCACGGCGGACGACACCATGCAGTAGCCAGCTTCGTCGGTGTGACCGGTTTTCAGGCCGTCGACAGTCTTGTCGCGCCACAGCAGCAGGTTGCGGTTAGGCTGCTTGATGTTGTTCCAGAAGAACTCTTTCTGCGAGTAGATCGCATAGTGAGCAGGGTCTTCGTGGATGATTGCGCGCGCCAGCACGGCCATGTCGTGAGCCGACGAGTAGTGCTCGGGGTTCGGCAGGCCGGTCGGGTTCATGAAGTGGCTGTTGGTCATGCCCAGGTCAGCGGCAGTCTTGTTCATCATGTCGGCGAAGGCGTCTTCGCTACCGGCGATGTGCTCGGCCAGGGCGACACTGGCGTCGTTGCCCGACTGGATGATGATGCCGTGCAGCAGGTCGCTGACGCTGACCTGGGTGCCGACCTTGATGAACATCCGCGAACCACCGGTGCGCCAGGCGTTTTCGCTGACGGTTACCGGGTCGTTCTCGCCGATTTGCCCGCGACGGATATCCAGGGTCGCGATGTAGGCGGTCATCAGCTTGGTCAGGCTGGCCGGCGGCAAACGCTCGTCACCATTGTTCTCGACCAGGATATTACCGCTGGAAGCTTCCATGAGCACGTAGGACTTGGCTGCCAGTTGCGGCGGCGACGGCATCATCTGCTCTGCCGCAAAGGCGGCAGGGGTGATCATCAGCGGTACAAGCAGGCAAAGGCGTTTGGCAAAGCTGGTTATGTTCATCCGTCTCTCGAAATGGCTATTGGGCTCATGCCCTACATGGGCAAAACGTCTTCAGGCGCTGGGCCTTGCGAGCAAAACCGCCATTGTACATGGCTGTTCCGCCCGCTTGCATGACAAACCGACCAGTCCCCCCGATCAGTCCGCCGTCACAACTTTTGGCTGGCCAAGGTTGGCCAGACGCACACTGTCCTGCATCTGCTGGGCTTCGCCCTGGCTGTTGATCGGCCCCATGCGTACGCGGTGCAGGGTCTGCTGGTTGCGCACGATCGAGCTGATGAAGACCGGCGCGCTGACCATACCGCTCAGCTTGGAACGCAGCAGTTCGGCGGCATCCGGGTTGGCGAAAGCGCCGACCTGCAAGTAAAGACCATTGCTGGCCTGGTTACTGGCGATCTGCACAGGTACGACCGCTGCGGCATGCTGCTGCGGCGGTGGCGTCCACTGCTCAACGGCACCGGTGCCGGGCGTAAACGCCTGGGTCTGGGCCACCTGCGGCTGATCCAGCACCATCGGCGCCGGCTGGCCACGCTGAGCCCACCACTGTTTCGGGTCGATACCCTCGACACGCACGCGCGCGGTACCGGTTTCGGCGTAACCGAGCTTCTTCGCCGCCGCATAGGACAGGTCGATGATGCGGTCCGAATAGAACGGGCCGCGGTCGTTGACGCGCAGGATCACGCTGCGATGGTTGTCCAGGTTGGTGACCTTGACGTAGGCCGGCAGCGGCAGGGTCTTGTGCGCCGCGCTCATGCCATAAAGGTCATAGACCTCGCCGTTGGCGGTGTTCTGACCGTGGAACTTGGTGCCGTACCACGACGCCGTACCCTCGGCGCGATAGTTGCGCGAGTCCTGGATCGGGAAGTAGGTCTTGCCCAATACGGTGTAGGGGTTGGCCTTGTAGTTGCCGGTATGCACGGTCGGCGTGGCATCCGGGATCTTCGAGACATCGACGTCCCACCACGGCGCGCCGTCCTTGTGCGCCCGGTTGATGTCCAGGCCGGGCTTGGCCCGCACCACATTGGTGCTTTGCTGTGTCGACGGCTTGCTGGAAGAGCAACTGGCCAGCATCAGGCCCAGGGCCGCACAGCCGATCAGTTTGAGGGATGTATCAGAAAACATTACGCGCATTACTTGGCGCCCCGTGCTTGAACCAGCAGGTCCGATAGCTGATGTACCGCCATCGCGTACATCACGCTGCGGTTGTAGCGAGTGATCGCGTAGAAGTTCTGCAGACCCAGCCAGTATTCGGGGCCGTTGTCGCCTTCAAGCCGGAAAGCGGTGACCGGCAGATCATCGCGCAGCGCATCATGACTTGACCAGCCCAGTGCCCGCAACTCCCCGACCGTCTTGACCGCGTCAATCCCGGGGGTCAGGCCCTCGTCGATGCGATCACCGCTGGCCGTGGCACGGCTGACCACCGGTTCACCGGCGACCCAGCCATGGCGCTTGAAGTAGCTGGCAACGCTGCCGATGGCATCGTCCGGGTTGTTCCAGATATTGATGTGGCCGTCACCGTCGAAGTCCACGGCGTAGGCGCGAAAGCTGCTGGGCATGAATTGCGGCAGGCCCATGGCGCCGGCGTAGGAACCTTTGAGAGTCAGCGGATCGACCTGTTCTTCACGCGCCAGCAAGAGGTACTCGCGCAGCTCCTTGCGGAAGAACTCGGCCCGCGGCGGGTAATCGAAGCCCAGGGTCGAAAGCGCATCGATCACCCGGTAGTTGCCGGTATTGCGGCCAAAGAAGGTTTCAACGCCGATAATCGACACGATCACCTGGGCCGGGACGCCATACTCCTGCTCGGCACGGGCCAGGGTCGCCTCGTGCTGACGCCAGAAGTCCACGCCACGGGCGACCCGCGCGTCAGTGAGAAACATCGGCCGGTAATCCTTCCAGGGCTTTACCCGTTCGGCCGGCCGGGAAATCGCATCGAGGATCGACTGCTTGCGCTTGACGTCGCGAAACACATCCATCAACTGCTCGTCGGCAAAGCCATAATCGCGGGTCATCTCAGCGACGAACTCAGCTACCTGAGGCGAGCCGTCATAGTCGCCTGCGACCGCTTGCTGACCACCACCGAGCAAGCCGAGCAGGCCCACCCAGGGCGCACAACGAGCTGCCCAGCCACGCATTGCTTGCATGTAATTCTTCACCTTATTCAAACCTGTGCAATCCATTTGCGATGCGTATGGATCGACATTAAAACCCCAAACGCTGACAGCAGCGTCACTAACGAAGTTCCGCCATAACTAATGAAGGGCAGCGGCACGCCCACCACGGGCAACAAACCGCTGACCATACCGATATTGACGAACACATAAACGAAAAAGGTCATGGTCAGGCTGCCAGCCAGCAACTTGCCGTAGAGCGTCTGGGCCTGGGCGGTAATCACCAGGCCACGGCCGATCAACAACAGGTAGATGAGCAGCAGCGCACAGATACCGACCAGACCAAACTCCTCGCCCAGCACGGCGATGATGAAGTCGGTGTGGCTTTCCGGCAGGAAGTCCAGGTGCGACTGGGTGCCGAGCAGCCAGCCCTTGCCAAACACACCACCGGAACCGATGGCCGCCTTGGACTGGATAATGTTCCAGCCGGTACCCAGCGGGTCGCTTTCCGGATCGAGGAAGGTCAGTACCCGCTGCTTCTGGTAGTCGTGCATGACGAAGAACCACATGGCCACGGCCACCGGCACTGCGGCGGCGAGCACACTGAGGATCCAGCGCCAGCGCAGCCCACCCATGAACAGCACGAACGCGCCCGAAGCGAGGATCAGCAACGCCGTGCCGAGGTCCGGCTGACGCACGATGAGGATGAACGGCACACCAATCATGATCAGGCTGATCATCACATGCTTGAGGTGCGGTGGCAGGGAGCGCTTGGCCAGGTACCAGGCAATGGTGGCCGGCATGATGATTTTCATGAATTCCGAGGGCTGGAAGCGAATCACCCCGGGAATGTTGATCCAGCGTGTGGCGCCCATGGCGTTGTGGCCCATGACATCCACCACCACCAGCAGGATCACCCCGCAGACGTAGGCCAAGGGCACCCAGCGCGCCATGAACCGCGGCTCCAGCTGGGCGATGACGAACATCGACACCAGGCCGATGCCGAACGAGCTGGCCTGTTTGAGCAGCAGGTCCCAGTTCTTGCCACTGGCCGAATAAAGGACGAACAGGCTGCCCGCCGCCAGGGTCAGCAGCAGGATCAGCAAGGGGCCGTCGATGTGGATGCGCTGCAGGAAGCTGGCGCGACGACGCATCACGTCTTCGCTGGAAAGCATGCGATCGAAATTGTTCTTCACTGGGCCGATTCCTGAGCGACGGTGGCGGGAGCGAACTCGGATTTGAGTCGGCCATTCTCGTCGAGCAACCAGGCGTCCATCACCTGACGCATCACCGGCGCTGCGACGCGGCCACCCGCCTCGCCGTTTTCGATCATGACCGAGACTACGATCTTTGGGTTCTCTGCCGGAGCGAAGCCGACGAACAAGGCGTGGTCACGGTGGCGCTCCTGAACCTTGTTGCGGTCGTACTTCTCGCCCTGCTTGATTGCCACCACCTGGGCGGTACCACTCTTGCCGGCAATGCGGTACTGGGCACCGGCGGCGGCAGCGCGGGCGGTACCACGGGCGTTGTGCATCACCTGCTCCATGCCATGGGTGACCTTGGCCCAGTCGGACTTGTCGCGCAGGACGATGTCTTCCATCGGATTCTCGTCCACCGGCGGCTGGCCTTCGATGGTCTTGGCCAGGTGCGGACGGTTCCATTTGCCCTTGCTGGCGATCAGCGCGATCGCCTGGGCCATCTGCAGCGGCGTGGTCTGCATGTAGCCCTGGCCGATACCGAGAATCAGGGTTTCACCCGGGAACCAGGCCTGGCGGCGGGTAGCGCGCTTCCATTCGCGGGTCGGCATCAGGCCGGCGGACTCCTCGAACATGTCGAGGGAGACTTTCTGCCCGAGGCCGAACTTGTTCATGTAGCTGGACAGGCGGTCGATGCCCATCTTGTGCGCCAGATCGTAGAAGTAGGTGTCGTTGGAACGCATGATCGCCAGGTCGAGGTCGACCCAGCCGTCACCGCTGCGGTTCCAGTTGCGGTACTTGTGGTCATAGTTGGGCAACTGATAGTAGCCCGGGTCGAACACCCGGCTGCTGGCCGTGACCACACCACTGTCGAGGCCGGCGATGGCCACTGCCGGTTTGATGGTCGAACCCGGCGGGTACAAGCCCCGCAGCACACGGTTGAACAGCGGCCGGTCGATCGAATCGCGCAGGTCGGCATAGGCCTTGAAGCTGATGCCGGTGACGAACGGGTTGGGGTCGAAGCTTGGCTGGCTGACCATCGCCAACACTTCACCGGTGTTCGGATCGAGCGCGACGACGGCCCCACGACGCCCGCCCAGCGCGGCCTCGGCAGCTTCCTGCAACTTGATGTCGAGGCTCAGGACAATGTCCTTGCCTGGGATCGGATCGGTGCGCTTGAGTACCCGCAGTACCCGGCCCCGGGCGTTGGTCTCGACCTCTTCGTAGCCAACCTGGCCATGCAGCTCAGGCTCGTAGAAGCGCTCGATACCGGTCTTGCCGATATGGTGGGTACCGCTGTAGTTGACCGGATCGAGGGTTTTGAGCTCTTTCTCGTTGATCCGCCCGACATAGCCGACCGAGTGAGCGAAATGCGCACCCTGCGGGTAATGCCGGACCAGCTGGGCAACCACCTCGACACCGGGCAGGCGGAATTGATTGACCGCAATCCGGGCAATCTGCTCCTCGGTCAGCTCGAACAGGATCGGCACCGGCTCGAACGGCCGACGCCCCTGGCGCATGCGCTTTTCGAACAGCGTACGGTCGTCCGGGGTCAGCTCCAGCACCTCGACGATCACATCGAGCACCTGCTGCCAGTCGCCGGAGCGCTCACGGGTCATGCTCAGGCTGAAGCTTGGCCGGTTATCGGCGATGATCACCCCATTACGGTCGAAAATCAGCCCGCGAGTCGGCGGAATCGGCTGCACATGCACCCGGTTGTTTTCCGACAGGGTCGAGTGATAGTCGTACTGGATCACCTGCAGGTAATACAGGCGCGCGATCAGCACGCAGATCAGCAGGACGATCGCCACGGCACCGACCACGACGCGACTGCGCACCATACGGGCGTCTTTCTCGTGATCCTTGAGGCGAATCGGCTGCGTCATTGAAAGGCTTACAGGTTCATTTGTGGTAAGGGTGCCCGGACAACACGGTCCAGGCGCGGTACAGCTGTTCGCCGATCAGTATCCTTACCAATGGGTGCGGCAGGGTCAGCGGCGACAGCGACCAGCGCTGCTCGGCCCGCGCACAGACTTCCGGCGCCAGCCCTTCCGGGCCGCCGACCATGAAGTTCACGGTACGCGAGTCCAGGCGCCAGCGGTCCAGCTCGACCGCCAGTTGCTCGGTACTCCAGGGCTTGCCATGGACCTCCAGGGTGACAATCCGTTCCCCTGGCTGGACCTTGGCAAGCATGGCCTCGCCCTCCTGACGAATCAGGCGGGCGACATCGGCATTCTTGCCCCGGGTGTTGAGCGGTATTTCCACCAGCTCCAGCGACAGCTCCGAGGGCAGGCGCTTGGCATATTCATGCCAGCCGTCCTCGACCCACTTGGGCATGCGCGAGCCGACCGCGATCAGACGCAGACGCACAAGCCTTCCTTATTCCCGGTCTTTGAGATTGTCGGAATAGGCGTGGGTGTTTTCCGGGCTGTGGTGCTTGCCATCGGCGGCACGGCTCTGCTCGGCACCCATCCACAGACGTTCGAGGTCGTAGAACTGACGGGCAGCGGCGGTCATCATGTGCACGATGACGTCGTTGAGGTCGAGCAGCACCCAGTCGCTGTCGCCCTTGCCTTCTTCGCCCAGTGGCTGCACGCCCTTGGCCTTGACCTGCTCACGGACCTTTTCCAGCATGGCGCTGATCTGGCGGTTGGAAGTACCGGTGGCAATGATCATGTAGTCGGTCAGGCTGTGCTTGTCACGCACGTCGATAACCTGGATGTCCTGGGCCTTGACCTCTGCCAGGGCGTCTTTGGTCAGTTCGACCAGTTCTTCGGCGCTAACGGCACTGTGTTTTTGCTTGGTCATATAAAACTCATTCAACTCAATAGTGTGAGGTGCTTCACAGCACCTTCAGTTCGGCGCACGGTACAGGTTGTGCGCATCGATGTAGGCCAGTACTGCGTCCGGCACCAGAAACCGCACCGACTTGCCGCTGGCCAGCAGCTGTCGGATCTGCGTGGCTGACACCGCAAGCGGCGTCTGCCAGACGAATGCAATTTGTCCCGCAGGCCCTGCCAGGGCCTGCGGATCACTGACTGAGCGTGCGGCCAACAGGTTGCGCAGGGCATCCGGTGGCTCGACGTCGGCATCCGGGCGTTGCAGCACCAGGATGTGACAGTGTTGCAGCAATTCTTCCCAACGGTGCCAACTGGGCAGGCCGCAAAACGCGTCCCAGCCCAGCAGCAGAAACAGCTGGTCCGAAGCGGCCAGTTCGGCGCGCATCAGTTCCAGTGTTTCGATGGTATACGACGGCGTGTCGCGCGCCAGTTCTCGCGCATCCACCGACAAAGTCGGCACGCCTTCGACCGCACAACGGACCATTTCCAGGCGGTCCTGGGCCGATACCTGCGGCGTGTCCCGGTGCGGCGGGCGGGCATTGGGCATCAGCCGCAGCTCGTCCAGCGCCAGCACCTCGGCCACCTCGAGCGCGCTGCGCAAGTGGCCGATGTGTACCGGGTCGAATGTCCCGCCGAGCACGCCAATGCGCCGGGCGGGCGACATCGTCATGACTGCAGCGAGCGGTTTGCGCTCGGCCAAGTCAGAGCGACTCCTGTCCACGCAGTTGACCGTCGCCGATCACCACGTATTTTTCACAGGTCAGGCCTTCCAGGCCGACCGGGCCGCGGGCATGCAGTTTGTCGGTGGAAATACCGATTTCCGCGCCCAGACCATACTCGAAACCGTCGGCAAAGCAGGTCGGGGTGTTGATCATCACCGAGGACGAATCGACCTCGGCAGTGAACTGCCGGGCCTGACCCTGATGTTCGGTGACGATGGAATCGGTGTGATGCGAGCCGTAATGATTGATGTGCTCGATGGCCTGGTCCAGACCGTCGACCACGCGGATCGACAGAATCGCCGCCAGGTACTCGGTGTTCCAGTCGGCCTCAGTGGCCGGCACGGCATCGATGATCTGGCGGGTACGCTCACAACCGCGCAGTTCGACGCCTTTTTCCCGAAATTGACGGGCCATTTCCGGCAGGAAGTCCGCCGCGACCGACTGATCGACCAGCAGGGTTTCCATCGCCCCGCAAATGCCATAACGGTAGGTTTTGGCGTTGAAGGCAATACGTCGGGCTTTGTCCAGCTCAGCGTGCTCGGCCACATAAACGTGGCAGATACCGTCCAGATGCTTGATGACCGGCACCCGTGCATCACGGCTGATGCGTTCGATCAGGCCCTTGCCGCCGCGCGGCACGATCACATCGACATAGTCGGGCATGCTGATCAACGCGCCGACGGCTTCGCGGTCGGTGGTTTCCACGACCTGCACCACCGCAGCCGGCAGGCCGGCTTCGGCCAGGCCACGCTGGATACAGGCGGCAATGGCGCGGTTGGAATGAATGGCTTCGGAGCCACCGCGCAGGATGGTGGCGTTGCCCGACTTCAGGCACAGGCTGGCGGCATCGATGGTCACGTTCGGCCGCGACTCGTAGATGATCCCGATCACGCCCAGCGGCACGCGCATCTTGCCGACCTGGATACCCGAAGGCCGATAGCTCATGTCGCGGATCGCCCCGACCGGATCTGGCAGGCTGGCCACCTGGCGCAGGCCGACGATCATGCCGTCGATCCGTGCCGGGGTCAGCGCCAGGCGCTCAAGCATGGCTGGCTCCAGACCATTGGCGCGACCAGCGGCCAGGTCCAGTTCATTGGCGGCAGACAGCTCGGCGCGCGCGGCGTCCAGGGCATTGGCCGCGGCCTGCAGCGCACGGTTCTTCTGCGCGGTACTGGCGCGGGCGATGACGCGGGCAGCTTCACGGGCGGCGCGACCCAGGCGGGTCATGTAGTCAAGAACGGACTCAGTCATGGGCTCAGTGTCTTGGCGAAGGGGAAATCGGCTGATTATAACTGGCACGTCGCCCCACGCCCAGCGGTGACAGGCGGATGGTCGAAAACAGTGTTCAATGTGCTGCTGCAAGCCCCCTGTTCAGCATCGATTAAGCCAGAAATTGCTATCATCGCCGCCCTGACCACTGCGATTACGCCCGCATGCCCGACTCAGCCCCCTGCCCGTCCCGAGCCCTGCCCGACAGCTTCTTCGACCGCGACGCCCAGGAACTGGCCAAAGCCCTGCTGGGCAAGGTTATCCGCCACCGTCACGGCCCGTACTGGCTGGCGGCACGGATCATCGAGACCGAGGCCTATTACCTGAGCGACAAAGGCAGCCACGCGTCGCTCGGTTACACCGAAAAGCGCAAGGCGCTGTTCCTCGATGGCGGACACATCTACATGTACTACGCGCGCGGCGGCGACTCGCTGAACTTCAGCGCCCATGGCCCGGGCAATGCCGTGCTGATCAAGTCGGCCTATCCGTTCGTCGACGCCATCAGCGACGATAACAGCCTGGCGCAGATGCAACTGAACAACCCCGACGCCAGCGGCCAGGCCCGTCCAGCCGAACGCCTGTGCGCCGGGCAGACGCTGCTGTGCAAGGCCCTGGGCCTGAAAGTGCCGCACTGGGACGGCAAACGCTTCGACCCCGAGCAACTGTTTGTCGAAGACTGCGGTATCAATGTGAAACACATTATTCAGGCCGCCCGCCTGGGCATTCCCCATGGCCGCGACGAACATCTGCCCTACCGTTTTGTCGACGCCGACTTTGCCCGCCATTGCACGAGGAACCCGCTGCGCCGGGGCCAAGTCGAAGGTCGGGACTACTTTTTACTGACACAAGGAAACTGACACGATGGGCCAATGGCTCGACAGCCTGACCGGTTGGCTTGGCGCCAACCCGCAATGGCTTGGCTTGGCGATTTTTCTGGTGGCCTGCGTGGAGTGCCTGGCCATCGCCGGGATCATCGTGCCGGGTACTGTGTTGCTGTTCGGCGTGGCCGTACTGGCCGGCAGCGGTGCCCTGTCACTCGGCGAAACCCTGTTGCTGGGATTCCTCGGCGGCCTGCTGGGTGACGCCATCTCCTATACCCTGGGGCGCAAGTTTCATCAGAACATCCGGCGCCTGCCGCTGTTACGCCACCATCCGGAATGGATCGGTGGCGCTGAGACCTATTTCCAGCGCTACGGCATCGCCAGCCTGCTGGTCGGTCGTTTCATCGGCCCGCTGCGACCGATGCTGCCGATGGTCGCCGGCATGTTCGACATGCCCCTGCCACGCTTTATCGCCGTCAGCCTGCTGGCCGGTGCCGGTTGGTCGGTTGCGTACCTGCTGCCGGGCTGGGCCACTGGCGCGGCGATGCGCTTGCCGCTCCCCGAAGGCTTCTGGCTGGATGCCGGGCTGATTAGCGCAGGCCTGGCGCTGCTGCTCGGGATCAGCATCAACTGCAGCTTGCGCAGCCTGCGTGGTGGCACCCGGGTCATCGCCCTCCTCAGCCTGGTGGCTTTGGCCGCATTGTTTCTCGGCTGGCCGTATCTGCATGAATTCGACCAGGGCTTGATGACCCTGATCCAGGAACATCGCAGCAATGTCATCGATGGCAGCGTGGTACTGATCACGCGCATGGGTGATTTTCGTACCCAGTTCTTCCTCGGTGGCTTGCTGACCGGCCTGTTGTTGCTGGCACGTCAATGGCGTCCGGCGATCTTTGCCGGTACCACCCTGATCGGTACGGCCCTGGCCAACGGCAGCCTGAAATGGCTGTTCGCCCGCGCCCGCCCGGAAGTGCTGACCGATCCCTTGACCACCTACAGCATGCCCAGCGGCCACAGCTCGGCAGCCTTCGCGTTTTTCCTGGTGCTGGCGGTACTGGCCGGACGCGGTCAGCCGGCGCGCATGCGCCTGACCTGGATCCTGCTGGGGTGCTTGCCGGCGCTGGCCATTGCGCTGTCGAGGGTCTATCTGGGCGCGCACTGGCCAACCGATATCCTCGCCGGGGCCATGCTCGCCTGCTGTATCTGCGCCACCAGCCTGACGCTGATCCAGCACCGCGAGCCGATCACCGCCCTGCCGTTGAAAGTCTGGTGGTTGATACTGCCGGCGTGCGTGGCGCTACTGGCGTTCTTCAGCCTGCATTCGCTGCCGCACGCCCTGCTGCGCTACCAGTACTGAGGCGTCAGGCGAACAGTTCACCCTGCAGCCGATCGAGCAACGCCTGGATTGCATCCAGGCGTTGTTTTGGAGAGTCGATGGCCAGCAGGTCAAGCTTGTCTTCCTCGACAAAGGGCAGCAAGTAGGCCAGCTGGTTGGCCAATCCCTGCTGGCCGGTGACCGTCACCGGCATGCCCAGGGCTTCGACCATCGGATGCTCGCCCAGGGCTTGCAACAGCGCCAGCAAGTCATGATGGTCATCCGCCAGCGGCAGGTCGTCCCCCTCTGGCAGCCAGGTCACATCGGCGACCAGCAACTGGTCCTTCTGCACCTCGAAAGGCCCGACGCGAAAACGCCGGGTGCCCTCGACGCGAATGCCGAGCAGGCCGTTGTCCTGCTGCTGAAAGTCGCGGATCACCGCCTCGCAGCCTATCTCGGAAAAACCAGTCGGCGCGCTGCCAACCTGGTGACCTTCAAGAATGCACACAACACCGAAGCCACCGCCCTGTTTCATGCAGCGGCCGATCATGTCCAGGTAGCGCGCCTCGAAAATCTGCAGATCGAGAAAGCAGCCTGGAAACAACACGGTATTGAGCGGAAACAGCGGTAAGGTCATTGCTACTCCTCAAGCAACCAGGCTGACCGCCAGCGGCAGGAACACCGCCGTGGCAACGCCCATCAGACTCATCGCCAGGGCCGCAAAGGCCCCGCATTCATCACTTTCCTGCAGGGCCACCGAAGTGCCCACTGCGTGAGCGGTTACGCCCAGTGCCATACCCCGCGCCTCCGGGCTGTGCACACCACAGCGCGACAGCAAGCCTGGGCCGAAGATTGCGCCAATCACCCCGGTGATCAACACAAACACCGCCGCCAGGGCGGCCACGCCACCGATCTGCTCGGCCACCAGCATGGCGATCGGCGAAGTCACCGACTTGGGCGCCATGGTCATCAGGATCATGTGCTCGGCGCCAAACCACCAGCCCAGCAGCAGACAAGCGCCGGTCGCGACGATCCCTCCGATTACCAGCGTAGTAAAGGTCGGCCAGAACAGCTGGCGAATCCGCCGCAGATTGAGATAAAGCGGCACCGCCAGCGCCACCGTCGCCGGCCCCAGAAGGATACTCATGATCTCGGTACTTTTGCGGTACTCGCTGTAAGTCAGGCCACAGGCGAGGAGTACGCCAATGACGACCAGCATCGACACCAGCACCGGCTGGAGGAAAATCCAGCGGGTCTTTTCGTAGGCCGCCAGCACCAGTTGGTACGCCCCCAGGGTAATGCCGATGCCGAACAATGGATGGTGAATGACCGCGTCCAGTGCGCCGCTCCAGTCCAGGCTCATGGCTGCTCCTCACGCTTGGCCTGACGGGCGATGAGCTTTTGCATCAGCACTCCGACGAAGGCCAGGGTAACCAGCGCCGAAATCACCAGGGCACCGACGATGGCCCAGAAATCCGCGGCGATATCCGCGGCGTAGACCATCACCCCCACCGCTGGCGGCACCAGCAGCAACGGCAGGTAGCGCAACAGGCTATTGGCTGCCTCGCTCAGCGGCGCGCCCACCTCACCGCGCACCATGAGGAACACCAGCAGCAGCAACAGGCCGATGATCGGCCCGGGCAAGATGGGCACGAACAAGTGATTGATTGCCGTCCCAAGCAATTGAAACAACACCAGCCAGGTCAAACCACGCAACAGCATAACTATCTCCTTCAGGCCTGGCGGCCATTATAAGCACGCTAACGACTTGCCTATAACCTGATATTCGCCGAAAACATGGCGACTTGACCGCTTTGTGCAGGCGTGCTGATCTTAGTCTTTCGAATCTGCCGAAATCATAAGAAAACCAAAAATCATCTGGAGAGTCACAATGCCCTTTGTACCTGTTGCAGAGCTGTCGCAGTACGTTGGAAAGGAACTGGGATGTTCCGAATGGCTGACCATCGATCAAGCGCGCATCAACCTGTTTGCTGAAGCCACAGGCGACTTCCAGTTCATCCATGTGGACCCGGAGAAGGCGGCAAAAACGCCATTTGGCAGCACCATCGCTCACGGTTTTCTCACCCTGTCGCTGATCCCCAAGTTGATGGAGGACATCCTGGTCCTGCCTGAAGGTCTGAAGATGGTCGTCAACTATGGCCTGGACAGCGTGCGTTTCATCCAGCCGGTCAAGGTCGACAGCAAGGTCCGCCTTAAAGTTGACCTGAGCGACGCCTTCGAGAAAAAGCCCGGCCAATGGCTGCTCAAATTCACCGCCACCCTGGAAATCGAAGGCCAGGAAAAGCCCGCCTATATTGCCGAGCCGCTGACACTCTGCTTCGTCTGAGGCCGCCCTGCACTGAAACAGCCGCTGCGGCTGTTTCAGCCTGCACATTGTGCGGCATACTCGGGGCCTTACCCGTCCGGACCCCGTCATGCGCCCACTTGTTCCCCTTGCCCTGACCTTGCTGCTCGCCGCCTGTGGCGATGGCGAACCGCTGTCTCCACCTGATGCCCGCCTGCCCGATGGCGGCCGCTTCCGGGGCCAGGTCGTCGATGGCCTGCTGCAAGGCGAAGGGCGCATCGATTACCCCAACGGCAGCTGGTATGCCGGCAACTTCCATAATGGCCAGTGGCATGGTCAGGGCGAGTGGCATGGCAGCAATGGCGAGGTCTACCGTGGCCAGTTCCAGCAGGGCCTGTTCCATGGCCTGGGCACCCTGAAGACACCGGGCAGCAGCTACACCGGTGGTTTCAAGCTGGGCCGCCGCGATGGCGAGGGCACCCTGAAAGAAACCGGCCTGTTGTACCGCGGCCAGTTCAAGGACGACCAATACCATGGCGCCGGGCATCTGGAGCTGGCCGACGGCAGCCAGTACCAGGGCCTGTTTGCCCGCGGCAAACCCAATGGCGAAGGCATCCGCAGCGACGCCAGCGGCAACCAGTTCAGCGGTCGCTTCGTCAGCGGTCAGCTCGAAGGCAGCGGCACCTTCAATAGCGCCGAAGGCGACCAGTACATCGGCGCCTTTCGTGACAATCACCTGGAAGGCCGCGGCCGCTACGAAAGCACCGACGGTGATGTCTGGATCGGCCAGTTCAAGGACGGCACGCTCAACGGCAAGGGTGAGCTGATCGGCGCCGATGGCAGTCACTACAAGGGCAACTTTGTCGACTGGCGCTTCTCCGGCAAGGGCCGCCTGCAACTGGCGGACGGTAGCCTCTACGTCGGCGGCTTCGAAAACGACACCTACCAGGGGCCTGGCCGTCTGACCTTGAGCGATGGCAGCAGCCAGAGTGGTTACTGGGTCAATGGCCAGCGCGTGCGCGACGAGCAGGGCCGCCTGTTACCTGATCCACTGGAGCTGGCCTTGCTCAATCAAGGTCGCCTGCTGGAACAGGCCCTGGCCAAAGTGCCGGCCTCGACGCCGGAAATCGAACTGTACAGCCTGGCCCTTGCCGGCGACGGCAAGCAAAGCGTGTTTCTGCGCGAAGCCGACTATGTCAGCAACTTGCTCAAGAGCCGCTTTGGCGCGGTAGGCCAGATCACGCTGGTCAATCACCGCGACCATCTGGATGACCGCGCGCTGGCCACCCGCGAGAACCTTGCCCGGGCGGCGCAAACCCTGGCCGAGCGTAGCGGCCCCGAAGACCTGCTGTTCATCTACCTGACCAGCCATGGCAGCCACGAGCACGAACTGGTGCTGGACCTGCCGCGCATGCAACTGGCCGACCTGCCCGCCGACGCCCTGGCCAGTGCCTTGGCGCCATTAAAAGATCGCCACAAGGTAATCGTCATCTCCGCCTGCTATTCAGGGGGATACATCGACGCACTCAAGGACAACATGACCCTGATCATGACGGCCTCACGCGCCGACCGCGTATCATTCGGCTGCTCTGAAGAAGCCGACTTCACCTATTTCGGTGACGCGTTGTTCGCCCAGGCCCTGAACCAGACCGACAACCTGCGCCAGGCCTTCGACCTGGCCAGCGCCAGCGTTGCCGGGCGCGAAGCGGCAGAAGGATTCGAAGCGTCCGAGCCGCAGATCTGGGCGCCCGCCGAGGTGCTCGCGCACTGGCAGCGACTGCGCCAGCAACAGGCACGCAAAGCGTTGCAGAGCAATGCGGACAAGCAGACTGGACATGCAAAAAATGCCAGTTCCCACTAAGCTGACTGTATCAAGGGAGAGACATCATGTACTTGACGCCTCAGCATATCCTGCTTGCCGGAGCCACCGGTCTCACCGGTGAACATCTACTCGATCGGCTGCTCAGCGAGCCTACCGTCAGCCGAGTACTGGCCCCGACCCGCCGGCCATTGGCCGCACACCCGCACCTGGAAAACCCGGTCGGCGATCCCGCGCTGTTCCTGCCGCAGCTGGCCGGTCGCGTCGATATCGCCTTCTGCTGCCTGGGTACCACGATCAAACAGGCTGGCTCCGAGCCGGCCTTCCGCGCTGTCGACCTGGACATGGTCGTGGCCTTCGGCAAGCGCGCCCGGGAGATGGGGGCACGCCATCTGCTGGTGGTCAGTGCCATGGGCGCCGACCGCAGATCACCGATTTTCTACAACCGGGTCAAGGGTGAGATGGAATACGCGCTGAGGGCCCAGGACTGGCCGCAACTGACCATTGCCCGACCTTCCCTGCTGCTCGGTGACCGAGAGGAACCACGCCTGGTCGAACAGATTGCCGGCCCTCTGTCGAAACTGATTCCCGGAAAATACCGCGGCATCGAGGCCTGTCAGCTGGCTCGGGCGCTGTGGCGTCTGGCGCTGGAAGAACAGGATGGCATTCGCATTGTCGAGTCCGACGAACTGCGCAAGCTCGGGAAGTAATCCTGGGCACACCGAGTTCACACCGATCCATTGTGGGAGCTGGCATTGCCAGCGATGAGGCCCCCAGCTACAGCCCGCCAGTAGCCTGAAACCCCACCCCCAACGCGGTCAACACCGACAAGGGCAACAACAAGGTATCCAGCAAGGCACTACCCGGTAGATCCAGCCCCGGGTAGTGCGGCGCTTCGGCACCGAAACGGTCCATGGCGCAGCAACCACCCTGCAATGCGTACAAATCCAGACGCGTGCCGCTATACACCAACGGCGCCCCCGGCTTGGCCGCATCCAGCGTGCGCACGGTGGCACAACCGCTAACCAATAAAACCATCAGGCCGACGCCAAGCAGTCGCTTCATTCATCAGCGCCAAAGTGATGCTCGCCCCAACGCGGCAGCATGTCCTGGGGAATATTCAGCACATTGAGAATCCGCGCCACGACAAAGTCGATCAGGTCGTCGATGGTCTGGGGCTGATGGTAGAACCCAGGTGCTGCCGGCAGGATCACCGCGCCCATTTTCGACAACTTGAGCATGTTCTCCAGATGAATACTGGAAAACGGCGCTTCACGCGGCACCAGAATCAGTTGCCGACGCTCTTTAAGAGTGACATCGGCAGCACGCTCGATCAGGTTGTTACAGGCCCCGGTGGCAATGGCCGAGAGCGTACCGGTGGAACACGGCACTACCACCATCGCCGCGGGAGCGCCGGAGCCAGAGGCCACCGGCGACATCCAGTCTTCCTTGCCATACACGCGAATCTGCCCGGCGGCGGCGCCGGTGTACTCGGTCAGGAAGGCCTGCATCGCCTGAGGTTTGGCCGGAAGCACCACATCGGTCTCGGTCGACATCACCAGTTGCGCCGCCTTGGAGATCAGGAAATGCACCTCACGGTCTTCGCGCACCAGGCAATCGAGCAGGCGCAGACCATACTGCGCCCCCGAAGCCCCGGTCATCGCCAGGGTGATGCGTTCCGGCCCGCTCATTTCAGCGCCTCGGCCAGTTTGCCGTGCAGCCCGCCAAAGCCGCCGTTGCTCATGATCACCACCTGGGTGCCGGGCGTAGCCTGGCTTTTGACCCGTTCGATGATCGCTTCAAGGCTGTCGGCGACCACCGAAGGCACCGTGCACTCGGCGGCGGTGGCAGCCAGGTCCCAACCGAGGTTGGGTGGTGCGTACCAGATGACCTGATCGGCGTCGTTGACGCTTTCTGGCAAGCCATCACGGTGGGCGCCCAGCTTCATCGAGTTGGAACGTGGCTCGATCACCGCGATCAGCGGTGCATCGCCAATGCGCTTGCGCAGGCCGTCGAGGGTGGTGGCAATCGCGGTCGGGTGATGAGCGAAGTCGTCATAGATCGTCACGCCCTGCACTTCAGCGACTTTTTCCATACGCCGTTTGACACTTTTGAACGCGCTCAACGCAGCGATACCCATGGCCGGCACCACACCGACATGGCGAGCAGCAGCCAGGGTCGCCAAAGCATTGGCGACGTTGTGCTGACCGGTCAGTTCCCACTCGACTACGCCCTGGGTTTCACCTTCGAAGCTGACTTCAAAGCGTGAGCCGTCGGCGCTGAGCAGTTTGACCTGCCACTGTCCGCCTTCACCGGTGGTCTGCACCGGGGTCCAGCAACCCATCTTGATCACCCGTTCCAGGGCCGGTTCGGTAGTCGGATGAATCACCAGGCCTTCGCTCGGAATCGTCCGCACCAGGTGGTGGAACTGCCGCTCGATGGCGGCCAGGTCCGGGAAGATATCGGCGTGATCGAACTCAAGGTTGTTGAGGATCGCGGTACGCGGACGGTAGTGCACGAACTTCGAGCGTTTGTCGAAGAAGGCACTGTCGTATTCATCGGCCTCAACCACAAAGAACGGCGTGCCGCCCAGACGTGCCGACACCGAGAAGTTCTGCGGCACGCCACCGATCAGGAAGCCCGGACTCATGCCGGCATGCTCCAGCACCCAGGCCAGCATGCTGCTGGTGGTGGTTTTGCCGTGGGTACCGGCAACTGCCAGCACCCAACGGCCTTGCAGGACGTGGTCAGCCAGCCATTGCGGACCCGATACGTAGGGCAGGCCCTTGTTGAGCACGTACTCAACCGCAGGATTACCCCGCGACAGGGCGTTGCCGATCACTACCAGGTCGGGTGCCGGGTCCAGCTGGGCGGCGTCATAACCCTGGGTCAGCTCGATGCCCTGGGCCTCAAGCTGAGTGCTCATGGGCGGATAGACATTGGCGTCGGAGCCGGTGACCCGATGCCCGAGCTCTTTGGCCAGCACCGCCAGAGAGCCCATGAAAGTGCCGCAGATACCAAGAATATGAATGT
Source organism: Pseudomonas sp. GW821-FHT10B02 (assembly GCF_059415665.1). Taxonomy (NCBI): domain Bacteria; kingdom Pseudomonadati; phylum Pseudomonadota; class Gammaproteobacteria; order Pseudomonadales; family Pseudomonadaceae; genus Pseudomonas; species Pseudomonas sp. GW821-FHT10B02. The sequence goes on from NZ_JBWKNR010000011.1 coordinate 165,279, forward strand.
GCATTATCGACCTCGCAAAACGTCGAGGCAGGGTAGCCCAGGGCGCAGGAATTCGCATCCTGTGTTTCGCTCAAAGGCTCCGGGCGATACCGTGTTTGCGAAGTTTTCGATACAAGGTATTGCGGCTGACGCCTAACTGGGCTGCTACATGGGTCATGTGCCAGCGTTGTTGTTCGAGGGCGGCAAGCAATGCGCTGCGTTCAGCCTCCTGCAACGCCGGTGGGAGCGGCGGTGCGACGACTCGACTTGCCCCGCGAGGCGTTGGATCAGACAGACCGCTATCGCGGGGCAAGCCCGCTCCCACAATGTTCGGCAAATCTCTGAGGCTGATAGTGCTGTCATCACACAGCGCTACCAAGGTGCGCAACACATTACGCAACTGCCGTACGTTCCCTGGCCAGGCGAAATCGAGCAAGGCCTGGCGTGCCGAGGGCTCCAGCGTTACTGACTGCTCGCCTGCCTCTTCAGCCAGAATGAAATCAAGCAGCTGCGACTTGTCACTACGCTCACGCAAGGCCGGCAGCTCGATCTCCAGGCCATTGAGCCGGTAATAAAGGTCTTCACGAAAGCTGCCATCCTCTACCCGCTCCAGCAGGTTGCGGTGGGTGGCACTGATGATGCGCACGTTGACCGCCTGTGGCTCGCCACCGATCGGCACCACCATGCGATCCTCCAGCACCCGCAACAGACGGGTCTGCAGGGCCAGCGGCATGTCACCGATTTCATCCAGCAACAAGGTGCCGCCATCAGCCTGCTGCAACTTGCCGCGCATGCCCTCCTTGCGCGCACCGGTAAAGCTGCCGCCGCGATAACCGAACAGCTCGCTCTCGATCAAGCTTTCCGGAATCGAGGCGCAGTTCAAAGCGACAAACGCCCGGTCGCGGCGCTGGCTGGCCTGGTGTACGGCCTTGGCAAAGGCCTCCTTGCCACTGCCGGTTTCACCATTGATCAACAACGGCACATCACGTTCGAATACGCGCACGGCGCGACGAAAATCGTTCTGCAGCGCAGGATCAAGCAGGCAGATCGATCCCGCCTTTTCCACCTTGACGGCAGGGACTGGCGTTGGCAACGAAGGCGGCACCGGCTGGCGCACCTGCCCCCGCAAACTGGCAAACAGCAAGCGCCCATCGCGGGTACGCAATGGCCAGCTGGCACTGGCATGAGTCGTGGTACGGCTGAACAGTTCATCCAGGGCACAGTCGAAGAACATCTCCACCGGCTTGCCCAATGCGCCGCCACGAATAGTGCCAAGCAGGTTCAAGGCGCTCTGGTTGACCGCGCAGATTCGCCCGTCACCATCGAAGGCCAGCAAGCCTTCACTGAACAGGCCGACCGACTCAGCCTGCAGGTGAAAACGCAGCAGCCACTGGTTCTCGAAGTAGCGCAGGAAATAGCAGCTCTCGATCATCTTCGCCGAGAGATTGACCAGGGCCATGGTGTGGAACTGGCTCTGGCGCGACACGTCCGGGCGCGCCGAAGACACATCGAGTACCGCCAGCAGCTCGCCGTGCGGATCGAACACCGGACTGGCCGAACAGGTCAGGCCGGTGTGCCTGCCACGAAAATGTTCGTCTTGATGGATGGTCAGCGCCTGCCGCTCGACCAGGCATGTGCCGATGCCATTGGTGCCCTCGCGGGCCTCGCTCCAGTCGGCGCCCAGCCACAGCCCGGCACGCTCGAACACCCGCCGTTCGGTGGGCGCGGTAACACAATTGAGGATCACCCCGCGGGCATCGGTCAGCAACACCGCGTGCCCTGCGCCGGACAACTGCTGGTGCAGGCTGTTCATCTCATTGCCGGCAATTTGCAGCACCTGCTGCAGGCGCTCGCGGCTCTCCAGTACGCGGCCATGCTCAAGCACGGTCGGCGCCATGCTCTGGGCCGGGTCCAGGTGGTAATCCTCCAGGCAGCGCAACCATGAGCGGGCAATCGACGGGTCACTGCCCGGCCCGTGCATCTGTGCCTTGCCCTGGGTCACCGTGAGCACTTGCCGGGCGTGCCGGCTGAGGTGATTGTTCTGCACTTTTTATTGTTCTCCGCAGACGAGATCGGCCCAGCATCCTCCACCCGTCCGCGCATTGCAATGCTGGCTTGACCGCTGGGTCACGGCCTGTGTCATCAGCGGTACAAAGTGTCACCCACGCTGTACCGACGCTGCTACACCACCACCTTCCGCCGCCTGGCAAAGTACCGCAAACCCTTGATTTTACTAGGCCCGGCAACACTGGCCCGAGCCTTGCTCTATGCTTTAGGTATCCTCCCCAACAAACACAATAGCCAGGAGACACACCATGCGTTACGCACATCCCGGTACCGAAGGCGCCAAGGTTTCCTTCAAGAGCCGTTATGGCAACTACATCGGTGGCGAGTTCGTAGCTCCAGTCAAAGGGCAGTACTTCGAAAACACCTCACCGGTGAACGGCCAACTGATTGCCGAATTCCCGCGTTCCAGCGCCGAAGACATTGAAAAGGCCCTGGACGCCGCCCATGCCGCCGCTGACGCCTGGGGCTCGACCTCGGCGCAGGCGCGCTCGCTGGTCCTGCTGAAAATCGCCGACCGTATCGAACAGAACCTCGAACTGCTGGCCATCACCGAGACATGGGACAACGGCAAGGCCATTCGCGAAACCCTCAACGCCGACATCCCACTGGCTGCCGACCACTTCCGCTACTTCGCTGGCTGCATACGCGCCCAGGAAGGCGGTGCGGCCGAAATCGACGGCAACACAGTGGCCTACCACCTGCACGAACCATTGGGTGTGGTCGGCCAGATCATCCCGTGGAACTTCCCGATCCTGATGGCCGCCTGGAAACTCGCACCAGCCCTGGCAGCCGGCAACTGCGTGGTACTCAAGCCGGCCGAACAGACCCCGCTGGGCATCACCGTGCTGCTGGAACTCATCGGTGACCTGCTGCCCCCTGGCGTCCTCAACGTGGTGCAAGGCTATGGCCGCGAAGCCGGTGAAGCTCTGGCCACCAGCAAGCGCATCGCCAAGATCGCCTTCACCGGCTCCACCCCGGTGGGCTCGCACATCATGAAATGTGCCGCCGAGAACATCATCCCGTCGACCGTGGAACTGGGCGGCAAATCACCGAACATCTTCTTCGAAGACATCATGCAGGCCGAGCCTGCCTTCATCGAGAAAGCCGCCGAAGGCCTGGTACTGGCCTTCTTCAACCAGGGTGAAGTGTGCACCTGCCCGTCGCGGGCGCTGGTGCAGGAGTCGATCTACCCGGCGTTCATGCAAGAGGTGATGAAGAAGATCAAACAGATCAAGCGCGGCGACCCGCTGGACACCGACACCATGGTCGGCGCCCAGGCCTCCGAGCAACAATTCGACAAGATCCTCTCGTACCTGGAAATCGCCGAGAAAGAAGGCGCCGAGCTGCTCACCGGCGGCAAGGTGGAAAAACTCGAAGGCAGCCTGTCGACCGGTTACTACATCCAGCCGACCCTGCTCAAGGGCACCAACCAGATGCGCGTGTTCCAGGAAGAAATCTTCGGCCCGGTGGTGAGCATCACCACCTTCAAGGACGAAGCCGAAGCACTGGCCATCGCCAACGATACCGAGTTCGGTCTTGGTGCAGGCGTCTGGACCCGCGACATCAACCGCGCCTACCGCATGGGCCGCGGCATCAAGGCGGGCCGCGTATGGACCAACTGCTACCACCTGTACCCGGCTCACGCCGCGTTCGGTGGCTACAAAAAGTCCGGCGTCGGCCGTGAAACCCACAAGATGATGCTCGACCACTACCAGCAAACCAAAAACCTGCTGGTCAGCTACGACATCAATCCGCTGGGCTTCTTCTAACCCACAAACAGAGCGGCCCCACCCGGGGCCGCTCTGGCTCGCTTCCTGCAAGACCATCACCAGAAACATCGGCACCCGCCGGTCACGATAAAAAAAACAGGTGAACCCTATGCCAAGCGATCATACCGGCAGCGTGCCGGCAGGCTCTTCTGTCGACTTTGAAAAAGTCGGCACCGACTATTTCCAACAACGTGAACTGAAAAAGGGCGCAGCAGGCTGGGTACTGCTGGTCGGCCTGGGCGTTGCCTATGTGATTTCCGGCGACTATGCCGGCTGGAACTTCGGCCTGGCCCAGGGTGGCTGGGGCGGGATGTTCCTTGCCACGTTGCTGATGGCGACCATGTACCTGTGCATGTGTTTCTCCCTCGCCGAGTTGTCCTCGATGATCCCTACCGCCGGTGGCGGCTACGGCTTTGCCCGCAGCGCGTTCGGCCCCTGGGGCGGATTCCTCACCGGCACGGCGATCCTGATCGAATACGCCATCGCCCCGGCAGCCATTGCCGTGTTCATCGGCGCGTACTGTCAGTCGCTGTTCGGTATTGGCGGCTGGATGATCTACCTGGCCTTCTACACCATCTTTATCGGCATCCACATCTTCGGCGTTGGTGAAGCACTGAAGCTGATGTTCATCATCACTGCCATCGCGGCGATTGCCCTGGGCGTGTTCCTGGTGGCCATGGTGCCGCATTTCAACGTCAATAACCTGTTCGACATCGCCCAGACCGATGCCGTTGGCGCCAGCAGCTTCCTGCCGTTCGGTTATGTCGGCGTGTGGGCGGCAATTCCTTACGCGATCTGGTTCTTCCTCGCCGTCGAAGGCGTACCGCTGGCCGCTGAAGAAACCAAGAACCCCAAGCGCGACCTGCCTCGCGGCCTGATCGGCGCCATGCTGGTGCTGCTGGCCTTCGCCCTGCTGATTCTCGTGGTCGGCCCTGGCGCCGCCGGTGCCGAAGCGTTGAAAAGCTCGGGCAACCCGCTGGTCGAAGCGCTGGCCAAAGCCTACGGCGGCTCGACCTGGATGGGCAGCTTCGTCAACCTGGTGGGCCTGGCCGGCCTGATCGCCAGCTTCTTCTCGATCATCTACGCCTACTCGCGGCAGATCTTCGCCTTGTCCCGTGCTGGCTACCTGCCGCGCAAGCTTTCGGAAACCAACAAGAGCAAGGCCCCGGTCCTGGCCCTGGTGATCCCCGGCATTATCGGTTTCGGCCTGTCACTGACCGGCCAGGGCGACCTGCTGATCCTGGTTGCGGTGTTCGGCGCTACGCTGTCTTATGTACTGATGATGGCCGCGCACATCACCCTGCGGATCAAACGCCCTAAAATGGAGCGCCCATACCGCACCCCGGGCGGGATCTTCACCTCAGGCGTGGCCCTGGTGCTGGCCTGCATCGCCGTGGTCGCCGGCTTCCTGGTTGACCCTCGGGTGGTGATTGGCGCTGCGATCATCTATGGCGTACTGATTGCCTACTTTGCGTTCTACAGCCGACACCACCTGGTGGCCGGAACACCGGAAGAGGAATTCGCCGCGATCCAGAAGGCCGAAGAGGCCCTGCACTGATCAACGCTATCTGCGCCGCAGGTCAGGCCTGCGGCGTTCTGGAGATTCTGTATGGCAAGTTTTGTACACACGGCAGGTCAGCAGACCTACCGCTTTGAAAGCCTTAAAGAAGTAATGGCCAAGGCCAGCCCGGCGCGCTCAGGTGACTTTCTCGCTGGCGTTGCGGCCAGCAACGATGGCGAACGGGTTGCCGCACAAATGGCCCTCGCTGACATCCCGCTCAAACACTTCCTCAGCGAAGCGCTGATCCCTTACGAAGAAGACGAAGTCACCCGCCTGATCATCGACACCCACGATGCCAGTGCCTTTGCCGCAGTCAGCCACCTGACCGTCGGCGGCCTGCGCGACTGGCTGCTCAGCGACCAGGCCGATGAAACCAGTCTGCGCGCCCTGGCGCCCGGACTGACCCCGGAGATGGCCGCCGCCGTGTCGAAGATCATGCGCGTGCAGGACCTGGTGCTGGTGGCGCAAAAAATCCGTGTGGTCACCCGCTTTCGCGGCACCATGGGCCTGCGCGGACGCCTGTCGACCCGTCTGCAACCCAACCACCCGACCGACGAACCGGCCGGGATCGCCGCGAGCATCCTCGACGGCCTGCTCTACGGCAACGGCGACGCCATGATCGGCATCAACCCGGCCACCGACAGCATCGCCTCGATCTGCGCCCTGCTGGAAATGCTCGACGCCATCATCCAGCGCTATGACATCCCTACCCAGGCCTGTGTGCTCACCCACGTGACCACCTCGATCGAAGCGATCAACCGCGGCGTGCCGCTGGACCTGGTGTTCCAGTCGATCGCCGGCACCGAGGCGGCCAACGCCAGTTTCGGCATCAACCTCAATGTCCTTAAAGAGGGCTATGACGCCGGCCTGAGCCTCAATCGCGGTACCCTCGGGCAAAACCTGATGTACTTCGAAACCGGCCAGGGCAGCGCACTGTCGGCCAACGCCCACCATGGCGTCGATCAACAGACCTGCGAAACCCGCGCCTATGCCGTGGCCCGCCACTTCAAGCCGTTTCTGGTCAACACCGTGGTCGGCTTCATCGGGCCGGAGTACCTGTACAACGGCAAGCAGATCATCCGTGCCGGGCTGGAAGACCACTTCTGCGGCAAGCTGCTCGGCGTGCCCATGGGTTGCGACATCTGCTACACCAACCATGCCGAAGCCGACCAGGACGACATGGACACGCTGCTGACCCTGCTTGGCGTTGCCGGGATCAACTTCATCATGGGCATCCCCGGCTCCGACGACATCATGCTCAACTACCAGACCACCTCGTTTCACGACGCGCTGTATGCACGCCAGACCCTCGGCCTGAAACCGGCGCCGGAATTCGAAGCCTGGCTGGCGCGCATGGGCATCTTCACCCAGACCGATGGCCGGGTGCGTTTCGGTGACAACCTGCCCCCGGCTTTCCGCCAGGCCCTGGCCCAACTGGGATAAGCGAGGCGACCATGGACAACACCCCACAGCACGACAACAGCGCCAACCCCTGGCTGGAACTGCGCCGCCTGACTCCAGCGCGCATCGCCCTCGGCCGCACCGGCACCAGCCTGCCGACCGGCGCCCAGCTGGACTTTCAGTTCGCCCATGCCCAGGCCCGCGACGCCGTGCACCTGGCCTTTGATCACCAGGGGCTGCGCAGCCAGTTGAGTGAGCGCCAGCGCGACAGCCTGCTGCTGCACAGCGCCGCCGCCGACCGCGACAGTTACCTGCAACGCCCCGATCTGGGGCGGCGCCTGCACCCGGACTCGGCGCAACTGCTGCGCGAGCATGCCCAGACCAACCCTGGCGGCGTCGACCTGGCCATCGTGGTCGCCGACGGCCTCTCGGCCCTGGCGGTGCACCGTCATACCCTGCCGTTTCTGACCCGTTTCGAAGAACAGTCTGCCGCTGAAGGCTGGTCAACCTCGCCGGTGATCCTGGTGGAACAGGGCCGCGTGGCGGTGGCCGACGAAGTGGGCGAATTGCTCGGGGCGAAAATGACCGTAATCCTGATCGGCGAACGCCCGGGCCTGAGCTCCCCCGACAGCCTCGGCCTGTACTTCACCTACAACCCCAAAGTCGGCCTGACCGACGCCTACCGCAACTGCATATCCAATGTACGCCTGGAGGGACTCAGCTACGGCATGGCCGCTCATCGCCTGCTGTACCTGATGCGCGAGGCGTGCAGACGGCAGTTGTCCGGGGTCAACCTCAAGGATGAGGCGCAGGTGCATACGCTGGAGGCAGACGCCGGCACGCCAAACAAAGGAAACTTCCTGTTAAGCAAACCCTGAGGTGCAAACATTTCGTAGATTGCGCTTTCTAATTATCTTCAGGCAGCATCTGCCAAGGCGGCCGGCAATTTGCCGCACACTCCCATGGACCCTGAGGCCTGCTTATGCGGATCATCAAAGCCACTCTGGAACATCTGGACCTGCTTGCCCCGCTGTTCGTCAAATACCGCGAGTTTTATGGCCAGTTGCCATACCCGGACTCTTCCCGCTCGTTTCTGGAAAAACGCCTGGAGCGCGGTGAATCGATCATTTACCTCGCCCTGGCGGACGATGACGACAACAAGCTGATGGGCTTCTGCCAGCTCTACCCGAGCTTCTCGTCGCTATCGCTCAAGCGCGTGTGGATCCTCAATGACATCTACGTCGCCGAAGATTCCCGACGCATGCTGGTCGCCGACCACCTGATGCGCGAAGCCAAGAAAATGGCCAAAGAGACCAATGCCGTGCGCCTGCGCGTCTCCACCAGCAACAACAATGAAGTGGCGATGAAGACCTACGAGTCCATCGGTTTTCGTGAAGACAACGAGTTCAAAAGCTATATCCTGCCGATCAACCCGGACTGATGCGTCACCTGTGGGAGCTGGCGGCAGCCTGCGATGGGCTGCGCAGCGGCCCCACTGACCGTAACTGACTGGCACTGCCCGGTGCCAGCCTTGTTTTGTTTAGAAATCCGCCGCTACAAACTGCGCAGGCATAATCTCGTCGCCTCCGTATAATGCGCCTCCTCAAAATGTGTGAAACTTTACCCTTCACTCGGGTAGCGGCTGATCACATCTGCACTGCCAGTCATCGCATACCCCTCGACCGGGTCAAAGAACACAGGTGCCGTACATGGATTTCAACCCGCTGGACCTCATTCTGCATCTCGACGTTTACCTCGATTTGCTGGTCAACAACTATGGTCCGTGGATCTACGCGATCCTGTTCCTGGTAATTTTCTGCGAGACCGGTCTGGTGGTCATGCCGTTCCTGCCGGGCGATTCCCTGCTGTTCATCGCCGGTGCGGTTGCCGCTGGCGGCGGCATGGACCCGGTGCTGCTGGGTGGCCTGCTGATGGCGGCGGCAATCCTCGGCGACAGCACCAATTACGTCATAGGCCGAACCGCCGGAGAACGGCTGTTCCGCAACCCCAACTCGAAAATCTTCCGTCGCGACTACCTGCAGCAGACCCACGACTTCTACGAGCGCCATGGTGGCAAAACCGTCACCCTCGCGCGTTTCCTGCCGATCCTGCGCACCTTTGCACCGTTTGTCGCCGGCATCGCGAAAATGCATTACCCACGCTTCCTCGGTTTCAGCGTTGCCGGCACCGTACTGTGGGTCGGCGGCCTGGTGACCCTAGGCTACTTCTTCGGCAACGTACCGTTCATCAAACAGAACCTGTCACTGATGATTGTCGCAATCATCCTGCTGTCGCTGGTGCCGATGATCGTTGGCTTTGTGCGCAGCCGCCTGCATCGCACCGCCAAGGTCCAGTAAGCCCTGGCCATGTGGTCACTGAGCGCCTGGCGCCGTCGCCGCACCCTGGCCCGTCACCCCATCGACCCGCAGCGCTGGCAGCGGGTTCGCGAGCGCCTGCCGATGCTCGACGGCCTGAGTGCCGACGAAGACCACTGGCTGCGCGAAGCCTGCGTACTGTTTCTGCATGACAAACACCTGAGCGCCCTGCCCGGCGTTGAGCTGGACGGCGAGCAACGGCTGTTTCTCGCCGCCCAGGCCCAATTGCCGCTGCTGCATCTGGGCGAGCTGAACTGGTACCAGGGCTTCCACGAGATCGTGCTGTATCCCGACGACTTCCTCAGCCCCCAACGCCACCGCGACGCCAGCGGCGTGGAGCATGAATGGAACGGTGAGCACAGTGGCGAAGCCTGGCAACAAGGCCCGGTGATCCTCGCCTGGCCCGGCGTGCTGGCCAGCGGCGGCAGGGAAGGCTACAACCTGGTCATCCACGAACTGGCGCACAAGCTAGACATGCTCAACGGCGACGCCAACGGCCTGCCGCCGCTGCACAACGATATGCGCGTCGGCGACTGGGCCAAGGCCATGCAAGAAGCCTACGACGACCTCAACCGCCAGCTTGACCGCGACCCGGACGCCGAGACCGCCATCGACCCTTACGCAGCGGAAAACCCGGCAGAATTTTTCGCCGTCACCAGCGAATACTTCTTCAGCGCCCCCGACCTGCTCAACGACGCTTATCCTGCGGTGTACCAGCAACTGCGCGGTTTTTACCGCCAGGATCCGCTGGCACGTCTGCAGCATTTGCAGCACAACCACCCGCATTACCGGCAGGCGCAGGACTGACACTGCCGGACATCAGGGCGAACGTGGCAAGCAGTGCGGAATGTGCCTATAATCGCGACCAATTTTTGGCCAAACATGGGGGCACTGCCCAATGAGCTACAGCAAGATTCCGGCTGGCAAAGACCTGCCGAACGACATCTACGTCGCCATCGAGATTCCAGCCAACCACGCCCCGATCAAGTACGAGATCGACAAGGACAGCGATTGCCTGTTCGTTGACCGTTTCATGGCCACCCCGATGTTCTACCCGGCCAACTACGGTTACATCCCTAACACCCTGGCCGACGACGGTGATCCGCTGGACGTGCTGGTTGTTACCCCGTACCCGGTTGCCCCAGGCTCGGTTATCCGCGCCCGTCCGGTCGGCATCCTGAACATGACCGACGACGGCGGCGGCGACGCCAAAGTCGTTGCCGTACCGCACGACAAACTGTCGCAGCTGTACGTCGACGTCAAAGAATACACCGACCTGCCAGCCCTGCTGATCCAGCAGATCGAGCACTTCTTCGAGAACTACAAAGATCTCGAGAAAGGCAAGTGGGTCAAGATCGAAGGCTGGGACGGCGCTGACGCCGCTCGCGCTGCGATCACCAAGTCGGTTGCTGCCTACAAAGGCTAAGTAACCCTCAGCAAAAAGCCCCGCTCATGCGGGGCTTTTTGTTTGCAGCGGGTTGCTGGAGCTCTTGATTGAAGGAAGTCCGCGAACCAAAAATAGCCGACGCGGACTCCGGTCAGCACCTGCTATGCCTGCTCAAAACGCTGTTGCAGCAAGTGTCGCGCCGCGCCAGCATTCAGGTAACTGCCGATCAGGTCGGCGAGTTCCTGAGCCTTGAGCGCTTTGTCATCGCGGCAGAACTGCGTCAGCTGCAACTGTACCCAGCGTTTTTTCTTGAACACTTTGGCATCCGGAGAAAAGAACGACCGCGATGCCAGCTCCGGCAATGGCGCGTCGTCTTCAAGCTGGATATTCAGAATCACCCCCTGACCAATCTGCAAACCGAAGTCCGCAATGTGTTGAATCGGCAGTGGCGCCTTGAAGTTGCTGAAAACCAGATGGTCCGGTGTCAGCAACAAGGCGGTTTTGTCGGCGCGGGCGCGCATGCGCAACGCAAACGGCAAAATGCACGCCACCGTGAAAATCAAAACGCAGCCAGTCACGATCAAGACACGCGGGAATTTCTCCCCCGCCGTCGGAGACAGGAACGGTATGGCCAGTACAGCAACCGTTGCAAGCGTGAGCACAGCGCAAAAGATCAGCAAGAGCAAGCCACGTAGCCGCGCCCCCTCATGCAAGCTGACATTGCCGCTGACCTTGCTGGCATGATCGCGTAATTCTTCAACCGCTGCGGCATCCTGTGCTACGTAGTGGTTGATGTAATCCTGGGTAATGCGTGTGCGCAACGCCTGGGGGTCGGCAAAATAGCGATCCATTGCGGCGCAGGCCTGCCCTGCATCCAAGGCCCGGGTGCCGCTACGGACCGCATCATCGACGGCAATCTGCAATGCGGCAATGCGCTCGCCGTTCGATGGGTGAGTGTCAGAGGGGTGCGGCAACTGCGTAGCCATTTCCTCTTCCGGAAGGCTCAGCGGTAGCGCTGCCAATTCCTGGATGGCACAGGTCGGCAAGTCGGCAACCGGCGGATGCTCGGGCGTCTGTTGGACCGCGCTGGCGATATGCGTATGTATCCGCTCCAGCAGCACAGGGTCGATGGCAGAAATACGCACCAATGCCGAAGCCATTGCCAGGTTGCCCGCCAACTGTGCGCCTGCAGCGTCGGCAGCCAGCTCGCGCACACGACTCCAGTGATTGACGGCGTGGTCGAAGCTCTCCATGAAATAGATGCCGAGCATGAACGCCGGACGCAGGATCGTACGCTGCAGCATATCGCTGGCCAGCATGGTTTCGGCAATCACCCCCAGACTGCGGCCAATCCCATCGTAAATCGGCACGAAGCGCAGACTGTACTCGGTATCGGCACCGGCGAAGTGCGCCAGTTCATGGCCGATGACCGCATCGATTTCTCCGGTATCGAGAAGCCCCAGGTACATCATCGGCACATGCAAGGTACGGCCCTGAAGGGTGTTGCCCGCAGGCAGTAGCTCGACATCGCTGGAGGTGACGTAAAAACCTTCGGACACGCCCAGTACGATGTGGTCGGGCGCCAGCGCACCGAGGCGCGCGGCCAGCTCGCAAACATGCGCCCAAAGCACAGGCGCTTGTGCCTCGCTAACGTCCTGGCCCAGCACCGGCATGGCGGTTGGTTCGAACATGTGCAGCATGACCCGCAATTGCTTGGCCATTTGCCACATTGAATACAGGCAGCCCGCCATGATCAGTAGCGCAACCAGCATCAATTTGATTTCGCCGGAGTTCATTTTCCCCGCGTGCCAGATACCCAGCCCCTCGAAGGCGAGAATCGACGCAACCGCAGCGCCCATCAAAATGATATGCCCCACAAGTACGTAAGGCAGGATCCGGCTGACGCGGGTAAACGTGTGCAGCAATCGCTCACGGGAATGAAGGGCGCGCGCCCCCGCCCAGCTCAACCCCCACATGCCGATTCCGCCGACCAGCGCGGCGAGCAGTCCCAGGGCGATCACCGCCTTGGCCAGCCAGCTCTTCAGTTCACCCAGGGGTATCAGCGTCTTGATGTCGCTTTTAGCGGTACTCAGCCGGGACAAGGCCAGATTGGCGGAAAGGCGCTCTCCGTCAATCTCGACCATAGGCGCTCGTGAGCCGCTGCGGGAGACCAGCGCTTCAAGTTCCGGGAGGATCTCGTTGATATTGGCCTGAATACTGACCAGCTCCGAATTGGTTTCGATGCTGCGTTTCAGCTCCCAGACGCCGAACAGGTTCAGACACAAAGGCAGCAGGATCAGTACTGCAATGAGCTTGTAGTTTTTCATAAGGCAGGCCCAAAGGTGCGTCGCCGCAGGCTATCCAAAGCGAGCACAAATTCCATTTTTACCAGGCGCCCTGGTGGACGCTTGCGTGCAGGCGCACCCCCGTTTGTAACGGGCCATGTCGCGCTGACTGCGTTATACAGCGATATTCCCGAAGAGGTAACCATCAATTGGCCATCACGCCGCCGCCAAGTCTAAGGAATGTGCGCCGGCTCGCACCTCATTCAGGGTCTCTGCCATTCAGGCTGATTTTTGAAAGGAAATCTCCTACAGCGGCCTAGGCAATGCCTGTAAAACCAGGCTTTTTCCCACCCTAAAAATGAACCTCGCGTTTATAGCCCGGGCTGTGCAAGCCCTCTAGACTCGGGACTCATGAATACCTCCGGTGATCGACTCAAAACCCTGCTGCACGAGTGCAGCCTCTCGCCTTCCGACTTTGCCGCCCAGCGCAAGGTCACGCCGCAGCACGTCAACAACTGGTTCAAACGCGGTGTGCCCCTGGCCCGACTCGACGAAATCGCCGAGTTGCTGTGTGTACGCAGCAAATGGCTGCGTACTGGCGAAGGCCCCAAGCACCCCGCCCCCTTGCCACGCCTGAACACTGCGTTACGCAAACCGGGTACAGAGCCGGCGGAACCGAGCTTGCTCGCCGCCAGCACCGCTGATGACGTCCAGCTGCCGTTCTACAGCATGCAATCCAGGCAGTTCAGACCCATCCCCGACCGCCACCTGCGCTTGCCCGTCCGCGTCTTCGATGCCCTTGGTATCGATCCAGACGTAGCGCTGTGCGTGAGCATGCCTGCGAGCAACATGAGCCCGTTACTGCCACGCGGCAGCACCCTGGCCATCGACTGTGGCCTGAAACACATCGTCGAAGGCGAGCTCTACGCCTTGCTGCACAACGGCCGCTTGCGCATCCACAGCCTCAGCCAGCGTGCCAACGGCACCTTGCGCCTGCACAGCCACGACAGCGACGAACACCCCACCGAAACCTACAGTCTGGCGCAGCTCAAAAGCCAGAAGCTGAGCGTGCTGGGTTGGGTGTTCTGGTGGGGGCATTTGCGCGACAGCCGCCCGGTTTGAGCGGCTGCGGGTGATTTTTTGCTGGGCATCTGTCGCGATAGCCAGTATGCTACGCCGCACATTTCGCCCCGGCTGCTTAGCACGCCTGCGGGCCTGGCGCGGCACACACTGCCTGCCGCCACCTCCCGGCCCCAGCGCCGGAGCAACGATTTTAAGGCGGTTGCGGCTTACCATAAATTAGCCAAGACCGTCCCCTAGAAGCCGGCCACAAGCCGGCTTTTTAATGCCCGCCTCTTTTTAATCCCCGTCGAACACCACCGGCTTCATCGCCGTCGTATTGACCTTCAGGGTAAACACATCCGGCCGGGCGTAATGCCCGCAGACGTCAAAGTCCAGGTTACTGGCCTGCCCCACAGTCAAGTCGATCTCGGCATACAAAATCGTCTCCTGATCAAACACTGGCCCGGCGAGCACCTGCCCGGTCGCACTGACGATCATGCTGCCACCATGCATGATGTAGTCCCCTTCTGCGGCTTCCAGGCCAAAGTCTTCCCGGTAGGACGCCGGGTACTCACCAAGGGTGATCGCCTGGCAAGCCGAAAGCACCGGCACCCGCCCTTCCAGAGCAATGTGGACCATGGACGCCGCCCAGGTCGGACGGTCGTCGGCAGTCGGCGCGCAGTAGATTTCCGTGCCCTGGGCATACATCGCCTGGCGCAATGCAGGCATGTAGTTTTCCCAGCAGATTACCGTGCCGAGCCTGCCAAACGGGGTGTCTACCGGAGCGATGCTCGAGCCGTCGCCGAAGCCCCAGATGATGCGCTCCTGGCCGGTCGGCATCAGCTTGCGGTGAAAGCCCGCTACGCCCTTGCCCGGTGCCAGGGTCACGGCGGTGCAATACAGGGTCCGGCCCAGGCGTTCGATGATGCCCATGACCACATGGACGCCGGTTTCATTGACCACTTCTCCGAGCATGGCCAGCTCCGGGCCGTCCAGGCTGACAGCGCCTTGTACATAGCGCAGGTACTGCGCCCGGCCAAGGTCACTGCGGCTACCGACAACGGTGCCGAACGCGGCGCCTTTGGGGTAGCCACCGAGAAAGGCCTCGGGGAATACCGTAAGTTCACTGCCTTGCGCAGCAGCGACACGGATCAGGCCAGCGGCTTTCTCGGCGCTCAGCTGCGGCTCGAAGGGGATGGATGAAGCTTGAACAACGGCTACCTTGATCATGAGTCTTCCCTTGATGAATGGTGAGGATCGGCTTAACCGCGGGTGATATCCCGGTCTTTGGTTTCCGGCAGCATGAACCACAGCACGATGAAGCAGATCAGCGACACCGCAGCCAGGTAGGCAGCGGGAATGTCCGGGTTGTGGGTGGCCTGGATCAGTGCCACGGCAATGAACGGGCCGGGCCCCGCCAGCAGCGCCAGGGCGACGTTGTGGCCAACAGCGGCGCCGGTCGAACGGATCGAGGCGGGGAACACTTCAACCAGCAGCACCACGTCCATCACTGCGGTGATTGCCACCAGCGCCGCCATGATCACCAGCCCCAGCAGGATCGCGGCGAAGCTGCCGGTGTTCATCAGCAGGAACACCGGATACGCCAGCACAGTCAGGCCGGCGGCGGCAGTCAGTACAAACGGACGGCGGCCGAAGCGATCGCTCAGACGGCCAACCAGCGGGTTGAACAGGGTGTAGAGCACCAAGGCCAGGCTGCACAGGACCAACGCCGTCGATTTGCTCAGACCGACGGTCTGGGTCAGGTGGGTGTTGGCGTAGGTGATGAAGTAGTACAGCGACACACCGAACAGCGCGGAAAAGGCGAACGAGACCACGAAGGCCCGTTGCTTGGCCCCACGCGAAACCTGCTCCAGGCCACCGGTAGCGCGCTTGTGCTGCAGGGCCTCGTAGACCGGGGTGTCACCCAGTTTGCGGCGGATGTACATGGCCACACCGGCCATGATGATCGAGGCTACGAACGGTACGCGCCAGCCCCAGGCCATGAGGTCTGCATCAGAGAGGGTCGCGGTGATGATCGCGGCGATGGCCGTACCACACAGGAATGCCGCACCAGCGGTGCCAGTGATGACGCTGGCTGCAGTTGCCCGGCGGTTGGCGGGAGCACTTTCAACGATGTAGATCCCGGCGCTGGACCACTCACCGCCGACCATCATGCCCTGCAGAAAGCGCAGCGCAACCAGCAGGATCGGCGCAGCGATGCCGATGCTCGCGTAGCCGGGCAACAGACCGATCAGGGTGGTGGCCAGGCCCATGCCGAACACGGTGATGATCAGCACCGCGCGGCGTCCCAGCTTGTCGCCGATCGGCCCCAGCACCACGGCGCCCAAGGGCCGTGAAAGAAAGCCTACGGCGAACACCGCCAACGACGACAGCAGCGAAACGCCCGGTGCAGTGGACGGAAAGAACAGCTGTCCGATGACCGCGGCGAAGTAGCCGTAAATGGCAAAGTCGAACCACTCCATGAAGTTGCCAATGCCGACGGCAATGGCCCGTTTGCGCAGCTCTGCTGCGTCGTTTGATGAGACGGTGTGCTCACCCTGTTGCGATTGCACTATTGAATCCTGCATCCCCGGCCACCTGATTATTGTTGTGTTTGCGCAGGGTCGAGATTAAGAATGTCGAGGCAAATTAATCAAACGAATACAAGAGATGACCATGATTAGTGTTGCTAATATCAGCAGGGTCGACCTCAACCTGCTCATCGTTTTTCAGTGCCTGATGAACGAGCGCAGCGTGACCCGTGCAGCGGCGCTGCTGCATGTCACGCAAGGGGCGGTCAGCTCTTCGCTCAAGCGCCTGCGCGAACAGTTTCACGACGAACTGTTCATTCGCACCAGCACCGGCATGGTGCCAACCCGACGGGCGCTGGAGATCGCGCCGAAAGTCACTGAGGCCCTCACCGCCGTGGCCTCCATCGTCGACAAGCGTCCGCAGTTTGCCGCCGAATCATCCACCCGGGTGTTCAATATCGCGCTGTCGGATGACATCGAAAGCTATGTGTCGCCAAGGCTGGTCAACGAAGCAAAAGCACGTGGGCTTTCCGTCAAATTTGCCTTTCACCAGAGCAACAGTTCGCTGTGGAAAACTTCGCTGGCGGACCCGGACATCGATCTGGTTCTGTGTTCGGAACCCAAGGAGCTGACTTCACATTACAGCTCACAGGTGCTGTTTTCTTCGTCCTACTCATGCCTGTACGACGGACCACGGCTGAACCTGAAAAGCCCGCTCACCCGCGATGAATATCTCATGCACGAGCATGTGAGGATTTCCTTCGATGGACGCCGGGGATTCGTTGACGACCTGCTGGAAAGCGAAGGCGTCGCCCGCCGCGTTGCGGCGTCATTCACCCACTTCAGTGGCGCCTTGGCGACGCTGGTGCATAGTGATGTGATTGCCACCTTGCCCACTTTTGCGGCCCTGTCCTACGCCCGAATCGCGCGCTTGACCGTCAGCCCTGTGCCGATTTTCGTCCCGGCCTTTCGCGTGTTCATGGTCTGGGATGTGGAGCACAACGACGATCCGCACAACCGTTGGCTGCGCAGTTTCATCATCGACACCACGCAAGATTTACAACGTGGCTCAGGCGCGCTCAGCCTTTGACGCATACCACCTGCCGCAAGGTATGCACCACCTCCACCAGATCCCGCTGCGCCTGCATCACTGCATCGATGTCTTTGTAGGCCATGGGAATCTCATCGATCACATCTTTGTCTTTGCGGCATTCGACATGCGCGGTGGCGCGCACCTGATCTTCCAGGGTGAACTGCTTTTTTGCCCGGGTGCGGCTCATGGTCCGCCCGGCGCCGTGGCTGCAGGAGCAAAACGACTCTTCATTCCCCAGGCCACGGACGATGAAACTCTTCGCGCCCATGGAGCCGGGGATGATACCCAGCTGGCCTTTCTGCGCCGATACCGCACCCTTGCGGGTTACCAGAATGTCCTGGCCGAAGTGGTGTTCGCGCTGTACATAATTGTGGTGGCAGTTGACCGCCTCCAGGTTGGCTTCGAAGGGTTTGCCAAGTACCTGGCGAGCCGCAGCGATCACCGCGTGCATCATCAAGGCACGGTTCTGCCGGGCAAAATCCTGGGCCCATTCGACCGCTTCGACATAGTCGTTGAAGTGGCGGCTGCCCTCCTTGAAATAAGCCAGATCCTTGTCCGGCAGGTTGGCGATGTGCTGGCGCATGTCGGCCTGGGCCAGTTCAATGAACAGGTTGCCAATGGCGTTGCCGACGCCGCGCGAACCGCTGTGCAGCATGAACCAGACGCGGTCGCTTTCATCCAGGCAGACTTCGATGAAATGGTTACCGCCGCCGAGGGTGCCCAGGTGCTGGCGGTTATTGGTCTTTTCCAGTTGCGGGTACTTGCCGGTGATGGCCTTGAACCGCCCGGCCAGGTCCTTCCAGGCATGATCGGCCTGGGCCGGGACCTTGTCCCAGGCGCCCTGATCGCGACGGCCGAAAGTCTTGCCATGGGGCACGGCCTGTTCGATGGCGCTGCGCAGCCGGTGCAAGTTGTCGGGCAGGTCCGCGGCAACCAGCGAGGTGCAGGCGGCGATCATGCCGCAGCCGATATCCACGCCGACCGCCGCCGGAATAATCGCACCCAGGGTCGGGATCACACTGCCGATGGTCGAGCCTTTGCCCAGGTGCACATCCGGCATCACTGCCAGGTGTTTGAAGATGAACGGCATCTTCGCCGTGTTGATCAACTGCTGACGGGCTTCGTCTTCCACCGGCACGCCCTGGGTCCAGAGTTTGATCGGTTTGCCGCCGGCCACTTCAAGCAGGTTCATGTCACACCTCTGGATTGACGCACATGTATTTACAACCAGAAACACAATGCGTTCAGGAAAATTTACAGTACACCAGACAGCGACTAAGGTGTATTTAGAGGACCGAATCGCGACTGGCAGGACGCCAGTCGGCACATGCTGAGCAGGTGCCACCGGGCATCTGGATTGGCCTCTTTTCGAGGGCCGGGGAGACAACTCCATGGGGCGCCGCAAGCCAACCCGGAGTTGTCCCCGCCTCTCCTTTTCCCGCCCTTAATTCAACTTCAGCTGCGTGCGCAGATAGTCGTGCAGAGCGGCCGCGCTCTTGCGGTAGCCGTCGGCAGTCAGGTGCACCAGATCACCGCGCGCCAGGCCTTGCGCCTGCCAGGCTGCAATCGAACACTGACCGCCCATGTACGCCTGCCAGTCCCAGAACAGCGCATTGGCCTGCCGGGCGGCCTGACGCTGGATGCGGATGACCGCAGCCAGTTGCTGCGGCTGACGCGCTGCACAGCTACGCGCCTTGCGCTGCTTGATCGAGTCTGGCGGACCGACGATCAACACTACCGCCCGCGGCAGGTCGCGGCGCAGGCGTTCAAGGGTCTGCTTGAGCTGGGTCTGATACAGATTGAGGTCAAGCGTGTCGTCGAACGCCTCGTTGGTGCCGTAGGCAAGGATCACCAGGTCCGGGCGCAGCGACTTGAGGGTGTCCTGCCAGCCGGGCTGCCATTTGTCCGTTACCTCAAGCCGCGCGCCGTTGATGCCCAACGCCGAGTAGATCACCCCGGCATTCTTCTGCCCCTGCAGGTACCAGCCACCCAGTACGGTGCCAGGGCGACTGTCGAGGGTCAGATCCAGCGGCAGGCCGAGATTGTTCACCACCGGGCCGAAGCGCCATTGCCCACCCGTGGCTGCCAGCAACCGGCGGTTCTGGCCACGAGGATCGCGCAGCAATAGAGAAGTACTCTCCTGCGCCTGGTACAAGGCTGACACCCGATAGCGCTGGGAACCCGGCTCACGCGCCTCGATACGCACACCGGGCTTTGCCGCCAGGGGTACCGACAGATAGCCGCCAAGGGGGAACTGTGCGCTCTGCTGGTTACGTGCCGACACCAGTTCCCACTGGCGCTTGGCGGCCTTGAGGATGACCTGCTCATAACGCGTGCCGGGCACTGGCGTAGCGGCAACCAGGCCGATGCCGCCATCGCCGTACTGCGCTTGCAGCAAGCGGCGCATCTCACCGCTGAACAGGTCGGCGGCGGTATGCGAATCACCAAACTGAACGATCGTGACCGGCGCGCGGTTGGCATTCTTGAACTTGCCGGCCAACACCGCCAGGTTGCCATTGCTCTGGTTGATTGCAGGCTTGGCCGGCGCAGTCACCGGCCTGGCCGTGGTATCGACCGCCGCCACCGGGCTACAGCCCGGTAGCGCACAGATCAGTAGAGCCAGCCCGAGAATGTTGTGCAGTCGACGCATCAGTGTCCCGTTACAGTGAGGCCCGGGAATGCGATCTTCGACAATATCTGTTCGGCGATCAGCTTTTGCCCGGTGATAGTGAAATGAATGCCGTCATCGACCCGGGTCTTGACCCGTTTGCCCCGGCTGTCCTGCAAGGTATAGGAGAACTCGTCGTCCTTGTAACCCAGCACCGGATTGACCGAGAGGTAGTGTTGCTGATGCAGCCCGACCTGCTCCTGATACAGGCCGCTGAGGTAGGCCATGGCGCTGGACAGCCGTGGCTTCTGCATGTTCGGCGGACCGACCCAGATCACCTGTACCTGATGCTCGCGGGCCTGCTCGAGAATCGCATCGATGCGCTGACGGTAGGCACTCTCCCAGTCCGGCGACTTGAAGCGCAGGAATGGCTTGCCCTTGCCCTGGGGCATGTCCCAGGGATCGTTGGGGCCGAGGAAGATCACCATCAGGCGAATGTTCGGCGAGTTCTGCAGGGTCTGCGCCACTGTTCGCGGCCAGTTGAAAAACCCCGGATACGCCAGCCCGGTACTCTGCCGACTGAGGTTGACGCTTTTGATCTGGTAGCGCTTGCGAAGGGTGTTGGCCAGGTGCGGCGCGACGCCTTGCATCAACGAATCGCCCACCAGAAACACCTCATCACCCGCTGCCAGGGAGACCACGGTGGCCGACGGCGACGGGCCTGGCGCAATGGCTGCGGCTGGCCTGACCGGTGCCACAACCGTCGCCGGGGCAGCCACCTTGACCGCCAGTGCTTTGCTCGCCACTGCGTGGGGCACCGCATGCGCGGCCTCCAGATTCACCGGAACCACGGGAATGGGCGCAGGCAGCTCGACGGTTTCGACCTTTGCTATCGCTGTGCGGCTCTGCGCCAGGTTGTCGACAAAACTGTCACGGGCCGCACCGAGGGCCTGGGTCAGATTGCCCCCCAAGCGCCAGGCCGGACTTTGCCCAAGCACCGGCAGCTCGCAACTCTGATGGTATTTCTGCTGGCAGTAGAGGCTGATCGAATCCTGGTTCAGCCAGAATAGCAGCGCAGTGGCCAGGGCGATCGCGTAGAAGGCTTTCGCCGCATCCACTTGCACGCGCAGCAGTTGGGCGGAATTAGAAGCTTGCATAGATGAACCCCGGCACGCCCGACTGCGAAGCAAAGATCACCAACGACACAAACACCCCGAGCGGAATCGGATAGAACTGCCAGGGCAAGCGGGTTGTGGCGGTAAACAGCTGCCGTAGCAGCGCAAGCATCTGCGGATACACCGCGACGTACAGCACACTGGCCAGCAACAGCAGGCCGGTCGCCGAGAACAGCCCGTCGAGGCTCACGCCGCCGATGCCGGCGAGCATGTCCATGGCTTCATCGAGGCTCGCGCAGCGGAAAAAGATCCAGGCAAAGGCCACGTAGTGGAAGGTCAGCAGCCGCGCCGCCAACCCCGCCCCGGGCCAGCGCATGGGTTGCGGCAGGACGTAGGTCGAAGCCTTGTACAAGGCCAGGCCGATGCCGTGCAGTGCGCCCCAGATAATGAAGTTGATGCTCGCGCCATGCCACAAACCGGAAATCAGCATGGCCAGCAGCATGTTCAGGTTGCCGCGCCATACACCCCGGCGATTGCCGCCGAGCGGGATGTACACGTAGTCACGGATGAACAGCGACAGGCTGATGTGCCAGCGGCCCCAGAACTCCTTGAGGTTATGCGCGGCATAAGGCGCATCGAAGTTGTCGGGCAGACGGAATCCCAGCAACAGGCCAATACCGGTCACCAGGTTGGTGTAGCCGCTGAAGTTGAAATAGATCAGGAAGCTGTAGCCATAGACGCTCAGCAGGATCTGTTCCGGCGAGTAACTGCCCGGCGTTTCGAACACCGGATCGACCCATTCGCTGGCCAGCCAGGCGCTGCAGAAGAACAGCTTGACCACCGCCAGCGCGATCAGGCCCAGGGCCCGCTGAGGCTCCAGCACCTGGCGAATGGTCTGCGGACGAATCTGCGGCAACATATGCGCGGCGCGGTTGACGGGGCCTGCGATCAGGCTGGGGAAGAATGCCAGGTACAGGGCCAGGTCCATCGGACTCGCCGACGGCATCTCGCGCCGGTTGATCGACACCAGGTAGCTGACCGAGTGAAAGGTGTAAAACGACAAGCCGATCGGCAGCAGCACTTCCAGCACCGGCAGCGACACATCAATACCGGCACTGGCCAGCGCGCCCTGCACGCCCGCGACAAAGAACTCCTGATACTTGAACAGGTAGAAGCAGCTCACTACCAGCAGCAACACCAGCAGGTAACTCAAACGCCGCCCCGGATAGCGTTCAGCGAGCCGGCCGAGCAGGTACACCAGGGCGCTGTAGCCGAGCAGAACGTACAGGGAGTTGAGGCTGAAACTGGCCACCAGGCCATAACTGGCCGCCAGCAGAAGCACGTTCTGCAGGCGAACGCTCCAGCACAAGCTCCAGTAAATGACGAAAAACAGGATGAAACTGAGGCCGAACTCGATCGAAAGGAAGCTCACAACGTAGTCCATTACGTGACGTCAGATAAAGGAAGCTGCACCTGCGCGAACCCGCGAGATAAAGCGGCCGCGATTATGGCAGAGAGCTGCAAGCAGCCACAATGAAAGCCTTGCAGGAAAATCAAGCGCTAGCCGTCGGTCTTTATGCAACAGAATGCGACGAAAGATCCGCCCTATCGATTTGCTCCCCCCGCCCCGCTCTGCTAGTGTCGCGCCGTTTATACCGCCACCGAGACAGCCGCCATGGCCCGAAAAAAAGCCTCCATCGATTTCGAGCAATCCCTCGCCGACCTGCAAACCCTGGTCGAACGCCTGGAGAACGGTGAGCTGTCGCTGGAAGACTCGCTGACCGCGTTCGAACAAGGCATCAGCCTGACCCGCGACTGCCAGGCCGCGCTGGTCCAGGCCGAGCAGAAGGTCCAGGTGTTGCTGGAGCGCGATGGCGAACTGAAGGCCGAACCTTTCGACGCGGAACAGGCAGAATGATTGCCCACTATCAGGCCAGCTGTCAGGCCCGGGTCGATGCGGCCCTCGAGCAGTTGTTCGTCGCCCCCTCGGTAGAGCTCACCCGCCTCTACGCCGCCATGCGCTACAGCGTGATGAACGGCGGCAAGCGCGTGCGCCCGTTGCTTGCCTATGCCGCCTGCGAAGCCCTCGGTGCGGCCCCCGAGCAGGCCAATGGTGCCGCCTGCGCCGTCGAGCTGATCCATGCCTATTCGCTGGTGCACGACGATCTCCCGGCCATGGACGATGACGACCTGCGCCGTGGCCAGCCGACCACCCACAAGGCCTTTGACGAAGCCTGCGCGATCCTCGCTGGCGATGGCTTGCAGAGCCTGGCATTCAACGCCCTGCTCGATCCGCAGCTGAGCCCGCAGGCTGACAGCATTCGCCTGGCCATGGTCCAGACCCTGGCCCTGGCTGCAGGTCCGGCCGGCATGGTCGGTGGCCAGGCCATCGACCTCGGTTCGGTGGGCCTCAAGCTTGATCAGACCGCGCTTGAATTCATGCACCGGCACAAGACCGGCGCCTTGATCGAAGCCAGCGTGCGCCTCGGTGCCCTGGCCAGTGCGCGTGCCGATCAAGCGCAGCTCGATGCCCTGCAGACCTACGCCCGGGCCATCGGCCTGGCGTTTCAGGTGCAGGACGATATTCTCGACGTCGAAAGCGACACCGAAACCCTCGGCAAACGCCAAGGTGCCGATATCGCCCGCGACAAACCGACCTACCCGGCCCTGCTCGGGCTACAAGCCGCCAAGGCCTATGCCCTGGAACTGCGCGACCAGGCGCTGGAAGCCCTGCGGCCATTCGACGCAGCGGCCGAGCCGTTGCGCGAGTTGGCCCGCTACATTGTCGCGCGACGTAACTAAGTCGCCTGTTCCGGCCTCATCGCCGGCAAGGCCGGCTCCCACAAGAGCCAAACCGAAGTGTTGTAACCGTGGGAGCCGGCTTTGCCGGCGATAGGGGCCGCAAGCCCCTGCTTTTGCACTCAATGGGCAGCCATTACCGCAATAAGGTAAACTGCCGCCACTTCATATCTATAACGATTCGCCTGATGCCCACGACGTTTCAAGAGATCCCCCGCGAACGCCCGGTCACGCCGCTGCTCGACCGTGCCGATACGCCTGCCGGCCTGCGCCGGCTGGCTGAAGCCGACCTGGAGAACCTGGCTGACGAACTGCGCCAGGAGCTGCTCTATACCGTTGGTCAGACCGGCGGGCATTTCGGTGCCGGCCTGGGCGTTATCGAGCTGACGATTGCCCTGCACTACGTTTTCGACACCCCGGACGACCGGCTGGTGTGGGACGTGGGTCACCAGGCCTATCCGCACAAGATCCTCACCGGTCGCCGCCAGCGCATGCACACCCTGCGCCAGAAGGACGGCCTGGCCGCCTTCCCGCGACGCGCCGAGAGCGAGTACGACACCTTTGGCGTCGGTCACTCCAGCACCTCGATCAGCGCAGCGCTGGGCATGGCCATCGCCGCCCGCCTGCAGAACGATCCGCGCAAGTCCATCGCCGTGATCGGTGACGGCGCGCTGACTGCCGGCATGGCTTTCGAGGCGTTGAACCACGCCCAGGAAGTCGATGCCGACATGCTGGTGATCCTCAACGACAACGACATGTCGATCTCGCGCAATGTCGGCGGCCTGTCCAACTACCTGGCCAAGATCCTCTCCAGCCGCACCTATTCGAGCATGCGCGAGGGCAGCAAAAAGGTTCTCTCGCGCCTGCCTGGCGCCTGGGAAATCGCCCGCCGCACCGAAGAGTATGCCAAGGGCATGCTGGTGCCCGGCACCCTGTTCGAAGAGCTGGGCTGGAACTACATCGGGCCAATCGACGGGCACGACCTGCCGACCCTGATCACCACCCTGCGTAACATGCGCGACCTCAAAGGCCCGCAGTTCCTGCACGTAGTGACGAAAAAAGGCAAAGGCTTCGCCCCGGCGGAAGTCGACCCGATCGGCTACCACGCCATCACCAAGCTTGAGCCCGTCGATGCACCGGCTGCCGCGCCGAAAAAGGCTGGCGGTCCGAAGTACTCGGCAGTGTTCGGCCAGTGGCTGTGCGACATGGCCGCAGCTGACGAACGCCTGGTCGGCATCACCCCGGCGATGAAGGAAGGCTCTGACCTGGTGGCGTTCAGCGAGCGCTATCCGCAGCGTTACTTCGACGTGGCGATTGCCGAACAGCATGCCGTGACCCTCGCGGCCGGCATGGCCTGCGAAGGCGCCAAGCCGGTGGTGGCGATCTACTCGACGTTCCTGCAGCGCGCCTACGATCAGCTGATCCACGACGTTGCCGTGCAGAACCTCGACGTGCTGTTCGCCATCGACCGTGCCGGCCTGGTCGGCGAAGACGGCCCGACTCATGCCGGCAGCTTCGACCTGTCGTTCCTGCGCTGCATCCCCGGCATGCTGGTGATGACCCCGAGCGACGAGAACGAGCTGCGCAAGATGCTCAGTACCGGTCACCTGTACAACGGTCCGGCAGCGGTGCGCTACCCGCGCGGCAGCGGCCCGAACGCGACCATCGAGAACAACCTCGAGCCGCTGGAAATCGGCAAGGGCGTGGTTCGCCGCCAGGGCAGCAAAGTCGCCCTGCTGGTGTTTGGCGTGCAGCTGACAG
Source organism: Pseudomonas sp. GW821-FHT10B02 (assembly GCF_059415665.1). Classification (NCBI taxonomy): domain Bacteria; kingdom Pseudomonadati; phylum Pseudomonadota; class Gammaproteobacteria; order Pseudomonadales; family Pseudomonadaceae; genus Pseudomonas; species Pseudomonas sp. GW821-FHT10B02. Next base: position 191,072 of record NZ_JBWKNR010000011.1, read on the forward strand.
AAGCGTTGAAGGTGGCTGAAAATCTTGATGCCACCGTCGTCGACATGCGCTTCGTCAAACCGCTGGATGAAGCACTGGTGCGCGAAATGGCGACCAGCCATGAGCTGCTGGTGACTATCGAAGAGAACGCCATCATGGGTGGCGCGGGTGCTGCGGTCAGCGAGTTCCTCGCCCGCGAAGCACTGCTCAAGCCGGTACTGCACCTGGGCCTGCCTGACGTCTATGTCGAGCATGCCAAGCCTGCGCAGATGCTCGCCGAGTGCGGGCTGGATGTTGCCGGTATCGAGGCTTCGGTGCGTCAGCGCCTGCAACTGCTCGGCCTTTGATCTCCGGGGCCTGAAAGGGCCTCATCGCTGGCAAAGCCAGCTCCCACAAAGTTGACAGAACATTGTGGGAGCTGACCTTGCCGGCGATAAGCAATGGGACACCCCATGAAGCTCTCCCGCCTTACCCCGCTGTTGCTGTGCCTGCCCACCGCCCTCCTCGCCGACCCCATCGACCGCGACAGCGCCCTGAAGCTGCCCGACACCCTGATCAGCGCCAACCGCCAGGTCGAGGACCGCACGCAATCCAGTGCCGCCAACACGGTGTTCACCCGTGATGACATCGATCGCCTGCAACCTACCAGCGTCACCGACCTGCTGACCCGCGTACCGGGCGTACAGGTCGCGCCTACCGGCGGACGTGGCAGCGTGCCCGGCATCTACATCCGCGGCAGCAAGACCGCTCAAAGCCTGGTGCTGGTGGACGGCGTGCGCATTGCCAACGCCACTTCCGGTGACAGCGGTCTGCAGTTTTTGAATATCGACCAGATCGAGCGGGTGGAAGTACTGCGCGGTTCACGCTCGGCGGTCTACGGCAGCGACGCTATCGGCGGTGTCATCCAGATCTTCACCCGCCGCAGCGCCCAACAGGGTCTGCAGCCACGCCTGCGTCTGGCCGCAGGCAGCAATCAGACCTGGCAACGCAGCCTCGGCCTTTCTGGCGGCGACCAGGATACCCGCTTCAATCTCGGCGCCAGCCTCGATGAAAGCGCCGGTATCGACTGGAGCCACACCTCCTACCCAAGCGATGGCGACCATGACGCCTATCGCAACAAGTCGTTCAACCTGAGCCTGAGCCACAACTTCAGTGACGAAGTAGAGGCCGGCCTCAACCTGCTCGACAGCCGCGGTCGCAGCGAGTACGACAACCCGTACGGGCGCTTCGACATGGACACCTTCCAGAGTTTCGGCCAAGCCCCCTACACCGACTACACCGTCAGTAGCCTGGGCTCCTACCTGGGCGCCCAACTCAACGAGCACTGGTATTCGCGTCTCGAAGTCGGCCATAGCGAGAACCGCGACAAGAAGCGCGACAAACTCAGTAGCGAGAGCAGCGAGTTCAACACCTATCGCGATTCAGCCAGCTGGCAGAACGACCTGACGCTTGATGAGCAGAACAGCCTGATGATCGGCGCCGACTGGTACCAGGACCGCGTTCACGGCAGCACCGACTTCGACGAGGATAGCCGCTGGAACCGCGCTGCCTTTATCCAGCACCGCTTCAAGGGAGAGTGGTTTTCCACCGAACTGGGCTTGCGTCGCGACCAGAACCAGCAGTTCGGTGGGCAGAATACCTGGAGCGGCAGCCTGACCCTGCCAGTCAACCCGGATAACGACCTGTTGCTGTCCTACAGCGAAGGCTTCCGCGCCCCGACGTTCAACGATCTGTATTACCCGCAGTACAGCAACCCGAACCTCAAGCCTGAGCGCTCGAAAAGCTACGAACTGCAGTGGCGAAGCCAGCTCGGTGCAGACAGTCGTCTGGAAACCTCGATTTACCGTACGGACCTGCGCGATGCGATCATCTTTGGTGAAGGTTCGATCCCGCGCAACGTGGCTTCAGCCCGAATCAACGGCTTTGAAGCGGCCCTGCACCAACAATGGTTCGGCTGGCAGAGCAACCTCGGCCTGGCGCTGATTGACCCTCGCGATCGCGACAGCGGTCATACCCTGGCCCGCCGCGCTCGCCGCACCCTGAGCCTGGACCTTGATCGGCAGTTCGATCAACTGGGACTGGGCGCTAGCTGGCAGGCGGTGAGCAGCAGTTACGACGATGAGGCCAACAGCAATAGCCTGGGCGGCTACGGCCTTCTCGGCCTACGCAGCAGCTGGACATTGAATCCTGAAATCAAGCTGGACCTGAAGGTCGACAACCTGCTGGACAAGGCTTATTCCCGCGCCCTGTATACCTACGAAGGTACCCAGTACGGTTACCGCGAGGAAGGCCGCACCTGGCTGCTCGGCATCACCTGGACACCGGCGCTTTAACGTCGAGCACCTGACACAACCGCGCCGTCGCTTCGATCATCTGCCCGCTGGGCCGTTCCAGGCCCTTGTCCGGCACCAGCAGCAAACGCCCATGGCGCACGGCATCGACCTGCGGCCAGGCCTTCCAGGCGTCGAGCTGGGCCTGGTCGCTGGCGAGGATCACCTGGGGATCGTGCAACAGCACCGACTCCAGATTCACCTGTGGCGCAGGCACCTTGAGCTCGGCGAACACATTACGCGCGCCACACACCGCCAGGGCATCACTGACGATCTGCCCGCCACCGACGGTGTACAAAGGTTTGTCCCACACCTGATAGAACACCCTTAGCGGCTGTTGACGATGATACTGCGCACGGAGCTTGTGCAATTGCTCACGCAGCTGCTGCGCACGCGCCCGCCCCTGCTCGGCGCGCCCCATTTGCACGCCGATGGCCTCAATCTGGTCGATCAGCTCATCAATGCCATGGGGGTCGGCGGTGTAGGTGGCGATACCCAGACGTTCGAGCTGATCACGCTGGGCCGCCGGAACGCTGCCCGGCCAGAGCAGTAACAGATCAGGCTTGAGACTGAGCAGCCGCTCCATGTCGATCTGGCCGTAGCGCCCGACCGAAGGCACCTGGGCCAAGGCCGCGGGCCGCTCGCCACCGTCGAGCATGCCCACCAGCAAATCAGTGGCATGCAGTTCGACAACGATTTCCGACAGCGAGGGGGCCAGGCTGACCACCCGCGAAGCAGCCGCCAGTGGCGCGGCCAGTGCCAGCAACACCAGCAGCAGAACGCCGCGCATCAGCCGAGCTGACGCGGGATACGGTAGAGGTAGAGCAGTACCAGGCTGGAGATCGCCAGGAGGATCTGCGGCACCGCTTCCAGGCCGACGAACACCGACAACGCCGATATCCATGCCGGCAGGCAGGCGAACAGCATGCCCAGGCGCCGCACACGCGCCAGTTCGGTCCAGGCGCCAGGTTCGGCATCGCTGTCGAGGGCTTTCTGGGTAGCGATCAGTGCCCGCTTGTAGGCACCAAAGCGTGGCAGGCTGAGGAACATCGAGGCCACACCGGCGATGAACACCGGCATGGCCAGGACTGCGATCAATGCCTGCAGGTCACCAAAGGCCCAGGCAAACACCAGCAACGGCGCCAGCGCCAGTGCCAGGTATTGCCACCAGGCGAGTTCGAGGCGGCGGCGAACCTGGGCGCGGGTCACGCCCGACCGGCCTCGCCCTGGTGCTCGTTGCCCATCATGTGGCCGAGCTTGCCAGCCTTGGTGGCCAGGTAGTGTTTGTTGTGCGGGTTATGACCGGTGTGCAGCGGCACACGTTCGGCGACCGGGATGCCCATGCCGGTCAGTGCCTTGACCTTGCGCGGGTTGTTGGTCATCAGGCGCAGCGACTTGACCCCCAGGTGCTCAAGCATCGGCTGGCACATGCCGTAGTCACGCTGGTCGGCGGCAAAGCCCAGGCGCTCATTGGCCTCGACCGTGTCGGCGCCACCGTCCTGCAGCTCGTAAGCGCGGATCTTGTTCAACAGGCCAATGCCACGGCCTTCCTGACGCAGGTACAGCAGTACGCCACGGCCTTCGCGGGCGATCGCCTGCAGGGCAGCCTCAAGCTGCGAACCGCAGTCGCAACGCTGGCTGAACAAAGCATCGCCGGTCAGGCATTCGGAATGCAGGCGCCCGAGCACCGGTTGCCCATCGGCGATATCACCCAGGCTGAGCACAACGTGCTCGCGGCCCGTGGCTTCATCGAGAAAACCATGCATGGTGAAAATCGCAAACGGGGTAGGCAGCTTGGAAGCGGCAACAAAGACGACGGGCACTTTGTGCTCCTGATTTGAAAGCTTGAAGAATAAAGTGAGCCGATTGTACCAGCATGTGCACGGGCTGCTCAGGTCGAATCTTTGCTCAAACCCATCGATAGATACGATTTGGCCTACTCCAGGCGCGCCTTCTCATCGAACGGATAGGGCTGGGACCAATGGCTGAAGATTTCACGCAACTCGCCACTGGCGACCAGTTTGTCCATTCGCTGGTCAAACAGTTCCTTGAGCGCCCGGGCCTCATCAGTTTTGCCAAAGGCCAGATACAGCGGCAGTTCGGCAATGTGCGTGCTGCGAAACCTGCGCCGCTCACCTGCTGCAGCCTGGCCTAGAACGTAGTCAACTTCAGTCTGCGCGTCGATGTAAAAATCCACACGCCCGCGTTCGAGCATTGGCAAGATCCCTTCGCGACGCTGCACTTCCCGGTACTCGCCGACATTGGGCAGGTAGTCCTGATAGTCATAGCCGCGCACCCAGGAAAGCTTGAACTGCCCCAGGTTCTCCGGGGTCGGCACAGGCTTGCTGGTAAGGCTCAGGGCGTAGATATGGTCGGTGTCGAAATTCCACCGCGGGTAGAGGTTGTCGGTGCTTTCTTCGTGATAGGAACCGACCCAGGCATCGGCTTCGCCGCGCTTGACCAGGCCAATAGCTCGGCTGTACGGCACGCTGAGCACCTCTACCTTGACACCGGCAGGCTCGAACACCTTGCGCAGGATATCCCAGGCAATACCAGTGCCGTCAGCGTTGGTGTAATCCTCCCAACGCTCACTGGCCAACCTTACTTGCTTGGGCACTTCGATGGTCTCGCTGGCGTGAACACCGTTGGCGACCAGCGCCAGGATCAACAGGACTACTCGCCATCCACGCATTGCACCACTCCCTTAAGTGACACTCCATACAAGCACCTGCATACCCAACCAAGCGAAGACGCCCGCCAGCACATCGTCAAGCATGATACCGACACCGCCGTGCACATGGCGGTCAACCCAGCGAATCGGCCAGGGCTTGAGGATGTCGAAAAAGCGGAACATCAAAAAACCCGCCAACAGCCACTGCCAGCCTTCGGGGACCAACCACAGGGTGATCCACATGCCGACCATCTCGTCCCAGACAATGCCTTCATGGTCATGAACACGCAAGTCATCAGCAACCTTGCCACATAGCCAGAAGCCGAACAGCATGGTCAGGCCGAGCATCAGCCAATAGCCCCAGTCGGGCAACATCTGCCACAACGGGATAAACGGCAAAGCTACCAGCGAGCCCCAGGTTCCCGGCGCCTTGGGCAAGGTCCCGGAGCCGAAGCCGAATGCGAGAAAGTGCCACGGATTACGCCAGACCGACGGCGGAACGTTCTCCGCAGGCACCTGATTGGGGTGATCGGTCACGGTTGCTCCCTAAAATGTTGATAGCCCCGGGTTGTCGGGGTGATGTTCTGTCCCTGGCCGTCCACCAGGCTGACGCCAGCGCCAGTGCCTGCACGCCCCACCACATGGATCGGCCAACCCGCAGCCCGCAGTGGTTCCAGCTCGGCTTCAGGCAGGGTGAACGCCAGTACATAGTCGTCGCCGCCGGCCAGTGCAGCCTCTTGAGCGCCTGCATGACCGAGGAACGCTTGCAGCGCAGCAGACAACGGCAGCCGATCCAGCTCGACCTGCAGCGACACCTGCGAAGCCTTGGCGATATGCCCGCAGTCGGCCAACAGGCCATCGGAGATATCCAGCGCCGCAGTCGCCTTGCCACGCAGCGCCTGCCCCAGGGCAAACTGCGGCTGCGGTGACCAGTAATGGGCGAGCAACGGATCGGCCACAGCGGGGTCGGCCTGGCGCTGGCCGAGGACCAAAGGCAAGGCGCCGGCGGCATTGCCCAGCTCGCCGCCGACACACAGCAGGTCGCCGGCGCGCGCGCCACTGCGGGTCAAGGCCTGGCCTGCCGGCACACGACCGAACACGGTCATGGTCAGGCTCAACGGGCCACGGGTGGTGTCGCCGCCGATCAGGCTCAGCCTGCACGCCTGAGCCATCTGGTTCAGTCCACGGGCATAGGCCTGCAGCCAGTCGGCACGCACCTCAGGCAGGGTCAGGGCAAGGGTAAAGCCGATGGGTGTGGCGCCCATGGCAGCCAGGTCACTGGCGGCAACAGCCAGCGAACGCTGACCGAGCAGAAAAGGGTCGCAGACAGCCGGGAAATGCACCCCGGCCACCAGCGTGTCGGTGGAGATCGCCAGTTGCTCGCCAGGCGGCAGGCTGAGCAAGGCACAATCATCGCCAATGCCCAGCGCAACCGCTTCGCCGCCTTGCGCGCAGGGCGCAGCGGCGAAGTAATGGCGAATCAGCTCGAACTCACCCATTGGCAATCAGCGCCGCAATCAGCGCTTGAACGCCTTTACTTCGGCTTCACGCAGCCGTGGAGCCAGCTTGTCGAGCACACCGTTGACGAACTTGTGGCCGTCAGTGGCACCGAACACCTTGGCCAGCTCGACGCCTTCGTTGATGACGACGCGGTACGGTACATCAGCGCGCATCATGAACTCCCAGGTGGACAGGCGCAGTACCGCCAGTTCAACTGGATCGAGCTCTTCAAGGGCCAGGTCCAGGCATGGCTTCAGTGCTTCGTCGATCTCGACTTTCTTCGCCGGAACCCCGTGCAGGATTTCACGGAAGTAGGCACCGTCGACATCGGTGAAATCGTTATCGACCCGGAACTGCGCTTCGATCTCGTTCAGCGACTGCCGGGCCATGTGCCATTGATACAGGGCCTGAGTCGCGAGCTGACGGGCTTCGCGACGCTTGGCGCTCTTCGATGGCTTGCCAGCATCCGCAGGTTTTGGATCGCGCGGGTTGAAACGATCGCTTTCGTCGCTAATCACTTGGCCTCCAACTGCGCCAGCAGGCTGACCATTTCCAGAGCGGACAGGGCAGCTTCGGCACCTTTGTTGCCGGCTTTGGTGCCGGAACGCTCAATGGCCTGTTCGATCGAATCGACAGTCAGGACACCGAAAGCAACCGGTACGCCGAACTCCATGGACACCTGGGCCAGGCCCTTGGTGCATTCGCCCGCAACGTATTCGAAGTGCGGGGTACCGCCACGAATCACTGCGCCCAGGGCGATGATTGCAGCGTATTCGCTTTGCTGGGCGACTTTCTGTGCTACCAGCGGGATTTCAAAGGCACCCGGGGCACGGATGATGGTGATGTCGCTTTCGCTCACGCCATGGCGAACCAGGGCATCAACAGCACCGCTTACCAGGCTTTCGACGACGAAGCTGTTAAAGCGGCCAACCACCAAAGCATAGCGACCTTTGGGGGCAATGAAGGTACCTTCGATGGTCTTCAGGGTCATTGCGAGTTCTCATCTTAAAGAGCCAGGCCGCAAATGGCGGCCTGTGAGGGTTTGGGACACGAATGGCAGCGCGACAAACCGCCTGCTTTATTCGGAGGGCACGTATTCTACAACTTCCAGATCGAATCCGGATATCGCATTGAACTTCATTGGCGAACTCATCAGGCGCATTTTGCGTACGCCCAGGTCGCGCAGGATCTGCGAACCGGCACCGACGGTGCTGTAAGTGGTCGGGGTTTTCGCCGGCGCGGCATCGGCGCTTTCGCGGATATGCGCCAGCAGCACGTCGCCTTCCAGCGGGTGACCGAGCAGCAGTACGACACCGCTGCCGGCCTCGGCAACCGCGCTCATGGCGGCGCGCAGGCTCCAGCGGCCCGGTTGCTTGACCATCAGCAGGTCGCGCAACGGGTCCATGTTGTGCACGCGCACCAGGGTCGGCTCTTCCGCGCAGATGTTGCCCAGGGTCAGGGCCATGTGCACGTCACCTTCAACCGAATCGCGGTAGGTCACCAGGTTGAAACTGCCCAGTTCGCTGTCCAGCGGCTGCTCGGAAATCCGCTGAATGGTACGTTCGTGGATCATCCGGTAGTGGATCAGGTCGGCGATGGTGCCGATCTTGATGCCATGCTCGGCAGCAAAGACTTCCAGTTCCGGACGACGCGACATGGTGCCGTCGTCATTCATCACTTCGCAGATCACCCCGCTCGGCTCGAAACCGGCCATGCGCGCCAGGTCGCAGGCAGCTTCGGTGTGGCCGGCGCGGGCCAGGGTGCCGCCAGGCTGGGCCATCAGCGGGAAGATGTGGCCGGGGCTGACGATGTCTTCGGCCTTGGCATCACGGGCGGCGGCTGCTTGCACGGTGCGCGCACGGTCAGCGGCGGAGATACCGGTGGTCACACCTTCGGCGGCTTCGATCGAAACGGTGAACTTGGTACCGAAACCCGAACCGTTACGCGGCGCCATCAGTGGCAGTTTGAGCGTTTCGCAGCGCTCGCGCGACATCGGCATGCAGATCAGGCCACGGGCGTGCTTGGCCATGAAGTTAATGTGTTCGGCCTTGCAGCACTCGGCGGCCATGATCAGGTCGCCTTCGTTCTCGCGGTCTTCGTCATCCATGAGGATGACCATTTTGCCCTGGCGGATGTCTTCGACCAGTTCTTCGATGCTGTTGAGCGCCACGCGGCACCCCCTTTCAAATCAGGATTTCAGGTAGCCGTTGGCGGCCAGGAAACTTTCGGTAATGCCGCTGCCGGTGTTCGGCTCGGCGGCTTTGTCACCCAGCAGCAAACGCTCCAGGTAACGGGCCAGCAGGTCGACCTCAAGGTTGACCCGACGACCTGGACGGTAGTCGGCCATGATGGTTTCGGCCAGGGTATGCGGGACGATGGTCAGTTCGAACTCGGCGCCATCGACGACGTTCACGGTCAGGCTGGTGCCATCGACGGTGATCGAGCCCTTGTGGGCAATGTACTTGGCCAGCTCCTTGGGTGCACGAATGCGGAACTGGATGGCGCGGGCGTTATCGCTGCGCGACACCACTTCGCCGACACCGTCGACGTGACCGCTGACCAGATGACCGCCCAGGCGGGTGGTCGGGGTCAGGGCTTTTTCCAGGTTGACCCGGCTGCCGCTTTTCAGTTCGTTGAAGGCGGTGCAGTCGAGGGTTTCACGGCTGACGTCAGCCCAGAAGCCATCGCCAGGCAGCTCGACCGCAGTCAGGCACACACCATTGACGGCGATGCTGTCGCCGAGTTTGACGTCGCCCAGGTCGAGCTTGCCGGTTTCGACATAGACCCGCACGTCGCCACCTTTGGGCGTCAGCGAGCGGATGCTGCCGATGGATTCGATGATGCCAGTAAACATGAGTCCTCCTCGAGAACAGGGCTGCGCGTGGCTAGCCTGGAATTATACGCCGGACGCCGGCACAGGGATGGCAGTGACTCGCCAGTCATCGCCTACCGCGCGCATTTCAGTGATTTTCAGCTGCACCGCTTCATTCATGTGGTTCAGCGGCCAGTCCAGCAACGGACGGGCACTGGAACCGAGGAACTTGCCGGCAACAAAGATCTGGTATTCATCGATCAGGCCAAGCTGGGCAAAGGCCCCGACCAGGCCGGCACCGGCCTCGAGCAGCACTTCGCTGGTACCACGCTGCGCCAGTTCGCGCATCAGCGCAGACAGGTCGACCCGGCCGCCCTCGCCCGCCAGGCTCAGCAGCTCATGGCCGGCTTCGGCGTAACGTGGGTCAGCGCCGGCTGCAGTGACCACCAGCGCCGGGCCGGCCAGGAAGAACGGCGCATCCAGTGGCAGGCGCAAGCGGCCATCGATCAGCACCCGCAGGGGCGGACGCGCCAGGGCCAGGGCTGTGGTTTGCGGATCGAGGCCCAGCTCGTCAGCGCGCACCGTCATCCGCGCCTTGTCGGCCAGGACGCTTTCGGCACTGCTCAGCACCACGCTGGAGCGGGCACGCAGACGCTGTACTGCTGAGCGCGCGGCGGGCCCGGTGATCCACTGGCTTTCACCGTTGGCCATGGCCGTGCGGCCATCCAGGCTCATTGCCAGCTTGGCCCGTACAAATGGCAGACCGCACTCCATACGTTTGAGAAAGCCCGGGTTGAGCGCGCGGGCCTCGGCTTCGAGTACGCCACTGGCGACTTCGATGCCGACTTCGGCCAGACGCTTGAGGCCTTGACCTGCGACTTGCGGGTTAGGGTCCTGCATGGCGGCGACCACCCGCGCCACGCCAGCCTTGACCAGTGCCTCGGCACACGGCGGCGTGCGCCCGTGGTGGCTGCACGGTTCAAGGGTGACGTAGGCACAGGCGCCACGGGCCAGCTCGCCGGCCTGACGCAGCGCATGCACTTCGGCGTGCGGCTCACCGGCACGCACATGCCAGCCTTCGCCGACGATCTGGCCGTCGCGAACAATCACACAGCCGACGCGCGGATTCGGATGGGTCGAATACAAGCCCTTGCGGGCCAGTTCCAGGGCCCGGGCCATGTAATGGGCGTCGAGTACCGCGCGCTCGTTGGACATGCTCACTCTTTAGCCGGCTCACGGGCCAGGCGGTCGATTTCTTCGCGAAACTCGTTGAGGTCCTGGAAGCGCCGGTAGACCGAGGCGAAGCGGATGTAGGCGACTTCATCGAGCTTCTGCAGCTCGTTCATCACCAGCTCACCGACCACCAGCGATTTGACCTCGCGTTCGCCGGTTGCCCGCAGCTTGTGCTTGATATGCGCCAGCGCCGCTTCCAGGCGCTCGACGCTGACCGGGCGTTTTTCCAGGGCGCGCTGCATTCCGGCGCGCAGTTTTTCTTCGTCGAAGGGTTGGCGGCTGCCGTCCTGTTTGATCAGGCGCGGCAAAACCAGCTCGGCGGTTTCGAAGGTGGTGAACCGCTCGCCGCAGGCGACGCATTCGCGCCGGCGGCGCACTTGCTCGCCCTCGGCAACCAGTCGAGAGTCGATGACCTTGGTGTCGTTGGCACCGCAGAAGGGACAGTGCATGGTGGCAGGCAACAAAAAAAGGGAGGGCCATGGTAGCGCATCCCACTGGCAAGACAAGCCAAAGGGGTTACCATCCACTCAGGAAATATGCCGCGAAGGAATTCCCCATGCCATTTCGAGCGCTCGTTGTGCTCAGTTTTGCCGCCTTGCTGGCAGCCTGCAGCAGCGATCAACCCCAGACTGCACCGGCCCCGAAAGCACCGGTTGCCAGTAAAACCGCAAAAACCCTCGGTCCTTTGCCGGCCTATCAACGTGAATTGAGCGGAACCTTGCTCAATATTCCGGCCGGTGCCGAAGTCGAACTGGCCTTGCTGGTCATCGATGACCGCGGCCGCCCGCAAAACCTGCTGGCCAGCAGCACGCTCGACAGCAACGGCCTGGACTTGCCGTACCAACTGCGCTTCAACCCCGAAGCCTTCCCGGCCGGGGCACGGGTCGAATTGCGCGGCCGCGCGAGCAAGTCCGGGCAACTGATCCTGCACCTGCCGCCTGTGCGGATTTTCCAGGCGCAGACCCAGGTCACCGGCCCGCTGCGTTTCGAACGAGCGCCATAATGGCACCCGCACCTTTGCAACAGGCCTTGGGCGAACTGCTCGGCGATGCCCGCTTGGTGGTCAGCGATCTACCCGAGTGCGCACTCAAGCTGTGGCTGATCGATGCCGAGAACATGGACCGCGAATTCAGCCCGGAAGAAACCCGGCGCATCCTCCACGAACCACCGTACTGGAGCTTCTGCTGGGCCAGCGGCCTGGCCATGGCCCGTTACCTGGACCAGCACCGGCACTGGGTAGAAGGCAAGCGTGTGCTGGATTTTGGCGCCGGCTCCGGGATCGCCGGGATCGCAGCCGCCCGCGCAGGCGCCCTTGAGGTCGTGGCTTGCGACCTTGATCCACTGGCCCTGCAAGCCTGCCAGGCAAATGCCGCGCTCAATGGCGTGGAGCTGAGCTATTCCGAGGATTTCTTCCAGGAAGCCGACCGTTTCGACCTGATCCTGGTGGCCGACGTGCTCTACGACCGGGCCAACCTGCCACTGCTCGATGAGTTCCTCAGCCGCGGCCAGCAGGCCCTGGTGGCCGACTCACGTGTACGCGACTTCAGTCATCCGCTGTACCAGCCTTTGGGCGTGCTGGAGGCCCTGACCCTGCCGGACCTGGCCGAGCCCCACGAATTCCGCCGGGTCAGCCTGTACCACGCCAGCCGCCAGCCTTTATAGTGATGCCATTCACGGATTTTCGAGAGTCGCGATGAGCCAAGACACACCCTATGTTTTCGATACCAGCGCTGCCGATTTCGACCAGCTGGTAATCGCCAACTCCCACCACAAACCGGTGCTGGTGGATTTCTGGGCCGAGTGGTGCGCCCCCTGCAAGGCGCTGATGCCGCTGCTTGCGCAAATCACCGAGAGCTATCAAGGCGAGTTGTTGCTGGCCAAGGTCAACTGCGATATCGAACAGGACATCGTTGCCCGCTTCGGCATTCGCAGCCTGCCTACCGTGGTGCTGTTCAAAGACGGTCAGCCGGTCGACGGCTTTGCCGGTGCCCAGCCCGAATCGGCGATTCGTGCGCTGCTCGAACCGCATGTGCAAATGCCGCCGCCGGCTGCTGCCGATCCGCTGGAACTGGCCCAGGGGCTGTTTGCCGAAGGGCGCTTCAGCGAAGCCGAAGCCACGCTGAAAGCGCTGCTGAGCGAAGACAACAGCAATGCCGCGGCCTTGATTCTGTACGCCCGTTGCCTGGCTGAACGCGGTGAACTGGGTGAAGCCCAGACCGTGCTGGATGCAGTCAAGAGCGATGAGCACAAGGCTGCCCTGGCCGGCGCCAAGGCTCAGCTGACCTTCCTGCGTCAGGCCGCAAGCCTGCCGGAAGTTGCCGATCTCAAGGCACGGCTGGCGCAGAACAACGAAGACGATGAAGCGGCCTATCAGCTGTGCATCCAGCAGCTCTCCCGCCAGCAGTACGAAGCGGCGCTGGACGGCATGCTCAAGCTGTTCATGCGCAATCGCGGTTATGAAGGCGGCTTGCCGCACAAGACGCTGCTGCAGGTGTTCGATCTGCTGGGCAATGACCATCCGCTGGTGGGGACTTACCGGCGCAAGCTGTTTGCTGCCTTGTATTAAGCATCCGGCCCCATCGCCGGCAAGGCCGGCTCCCACAATGGAACATGGTGATCTCCGAACCCTGTGGGAGCTGGCCTTGCCAGCGATGAAGCCAGCACAGACTCACCCCACCCAGTGATACACCGGCGCATCCGCCCCGCTTTCGACCTTCACCTCGGCACTATGGCGCAAGCGCACCAGCAGGCGCTTGCCCGCTGCAGTACTTCCCGCCAGCCCTTCCAGATGTTCAAGCAACTCCGGCCCGTTGAGCTGCCCGGCGTTGCGCAATACCTCACGTGCCGCCTGCCAGAGAGCGTCATCCGGCCGGGCATTGGCCACCGATGCCACTGCAGCAGCCGTCGCGACCGGCGCCACAGCCGCCAGTTGCCCCCCAAGATGCGCCCATTCCGCCGGGTCCAGCTCCAGGGTCAAGTCCACCGGCCAGTCGCCGATATGTCCACGAATTCGCACGGTCGTTTCCTCTACTCAGTGACGGGCTCCATGCTCCCACGCCGACGATCCGTCGCCAAGCGCACTGGCACCGGCAGAACAAGTTGTTATAACATAACCAAACACATCCTGTGCCCTCGTGGAGTCCTGCCCATGCGTCGCCTGTTCCTTGCCTTGCCGTTCGCCTTGCTGCCCCTGGCCGTTGCTCACGCCCATGAGGACCACGAGCACGATCATGACCACGCCCATGGCAGCCTCGCCGCCCATGAGCACGGCGTCGCTCGCCTCAATGTGGTACTCGATGGCAAAGCTCTGGAGCTGGAACTGGACAGCCCAGCGATGAACCTGGTCGGTTTCGAGCATGCCCCCAGCAGCGCTGCCGATAAAGCCAAGGTCGCCACCGTGCGCGCCCAGCTGGAAAAACCGCTGGCCCTGTTCGCCTTGAACAAGGCGGCCAACTGCAGCGAAAGCGATCAGGAACTGGAAAGCCCGCTGTTCAGCGACAAGCCAGCGGCGGATGATGACGGCCATGCCCATGACCACAGCGACATCCACGCGCACTACCGACTCGATTGCGAGAAGCCCGAGCAACTCACCAACCTCGACCTGAGCCCCCTGTTCAAAGCCTTCCCCGCCACCCAGAAAATTCAGCTACAACTGATCGGGCCAAACGGTCAGCAGGGTGTCGAAGCGACCCCGGCGAAAACCACGATCACTTTCTGACAGCCCTTTTGCAGCGAAACGCCCGGGGTAACCCGGGCGTTCATTTATGAGCCAGGCACTGATTGAACTGACCGACCTGGGCTTTGCCTGGCCGGGCCAAGCCCCCCTGCTAGAGATTCCCGCCTTGCGCCTGGAAGCCGGCGAATCGTTGTTTCTCAAAGGCCCCAGCGGCAGCGGCAAAACCACCCTGCTCGGCCTGCTCGGCGGTGTGCAGGTACCCGACCGCGGCAGCATCCGCCTGCTTGGCCAGGATTTGAGCAAGTTGAAACAGGGCGCCCGTGATCGCTTCCGCGTTGATCACACCGGCTACATTTTCCAGCAGTTCAACCTGCTGCCGTTTCTTTCCGTACGGGAGAACGTCGAACTGCCCTGCCGCTTCTCGCGCAGCCGCGCACAACGCGCCGCCGAACGCCACGGCAGTATCGATCAGGCAGCCGCCAGCCTGCTCGCCCACCTCGGCCTGAAAGATCCGGGCTTGCTCGCCCGCCGCGCCGACAGCCTGTCGATCGGCCAGCAACAGCGGGTCGCTGCCGCCCGCGCGCTGATCGGCCAGCCGGAACTGGTGATCGCCGACGAGCCGACCTCAGCCCTCGACGCCGACACCCGCGAAGCGTTCATTCGTCTGCTGTTCGCCGAATGCCGTGACGCCGGCTCCAGCCTGCTGTTCGTCAGCCATGACCAGAGCCTGGCCAGGTTGTTCGACCGTCAGTTGTCACTCGCCGAGCTCAACCGCGCAGCCCTGCCAGCCAACGCTCAGGAGGCCTGATGTACCTGCTCCGTCTAGCCCTGGCGAGCCTCGCCAACCGTCGTTTCACCGCCTTTCTGACCGCCTTTGCCATTGCCCTGTCGGTGTGTTTGCTGCTGGCCGTTGAGCGGGTACGCACCGAAGCCCGCGCCAGCTTCGCCAGCACCATCAGCGGCACCGACCTGATCGTCGGCGCCCGCTCCGGTTCGGTAAACCTGCTGCTGTATTCGGTGTTCCGCATCGGCAATGCCACCAACAACATCCGCTGGGACAGCTACGAACACTACGCCAGTGACAAGCGGGTGAAGTGGGCGATTCCGATTTCACTCGGTGACTCGCATCGCGGCTACCGGGTCATGGGGACTACCGGCAGTTACTTCGAGCATTATCAGTACGGCCGCAAGCAAAACCTGCAATTGGCCGAGGGCCGCGCGTTCGCCACCGACCCGTTCGAAGTGGTGCTGGGCGCCGAAGTCGCCCAGGCCCTGCATTACAAGCTCGGTGACAAGCTGGTGCTGGCCCACGGTGTGGCCGCAATCAGCCTGGTCAAGCATGACGACAAACCCTTCACCGTGGTCGGCGTACTGCAACGCACCGGCACCCCGGTGGACCGCACCCTGCATATCAGCCTGGGTGGCATGGAAGCGATTCACATCGACTGGCACAACGGCGTTCCGGCTCGTGGTGCCGGACGGATCAGTGCCGAGCAGGCGCGTGACATGGACCTCAAGCCCGCCGCGATCACCGCGTTCATGCTGGGCCTGAACAACAAGATCGCCACCTTCAGCCTGCAGCGCGAGATCAACGAGTACCGCAATGAGCCGCTGCTGGCGATCCTGCCGGGAGTCGCCCTGCAAGAGCTCTGGAGCCTGATGGGCACTGCCGAGCAGGCGTTGTTCGTGGTCTCTCTGTTCGTCGTACTGACCGGCTTGATCGGCATGCTCACCGCCATCCTCACCAGCCTCAACGAGCGGCGCCGGGAGATGGCCATTTTGCGCTCGGTCGGTGCCCGTCCGTGGCATATTGCCGGGCTGCTGGTGCTTGAGGCGCTGGCCCTGGCAGTAGTCGGCATCGCTGCCGGTCTGGGCTTGCTGTACCTGGGGATTGCCCTGGCTCAGGGTTATGTACAGGCCAACTATGGACTGTTTCTGCCGCTGGCCTGGCCGAGTGCCCATGAGTGGAGCCTGCTGGCGATCATTCTCGGGGCCGCACTGCTCATGGGTAGCGTGCCGGCCTGGCGCGCCTATCGGCAGTCTCTGGCCGACGGCCTGTCCATTCACTTGTGAGACCTTTGATGCCACGCATTCTGCTGTCGATACTGCTGCTGGTGAGCACGCCCTTATGGGCGGACGAACCGCGCACCCTGGAGTGGCCGCAACTGATTCCCGCCGGTGCGCCAATCGTCCAGCCGCAACTGGCGCCGCTGCATGACCTGTCGCAATTGAGCGACGCCCTGGCCGCCGAATCGGCTCCGGCCGCCCACCAGCAGGTGCCGAACGCGCCGGTGGTCAAGGCCCTCGATGGCCAGCAGGTGAAGTTGCCGGGCTACATCGTGCCGCTGGAAGTCAGTGAAGAAGGTCGCACCACCGAGTTTCTCCTGGTGCCCTACTACGGCGCCTGCATCCACGTGCCGCCGCCACCTTCGAACCAGATCGTGCATATCGTCAGTGAGATGGGTGTGCGCGTCGAGGACCTCTATCAGCCCTACTGGATCGAAGGCCGGATGCAGGTAAAAAGCACCAGCAGTGACCTCGCCGACGCCGGTTACCAGATGGAAGCCGAGAAAATCTACGCTTATGAACTAGAATGATTGGCCCCAGACAATGGCTTTGACGCTTTCATTGAGCTGGGTCAAATCGCGAAAATAATGGCTCTTTACCATTGGACGTACCAATTCTAAACGTCCTCTGGGAGCTTCCATGAACAAGTCCTTGCTCAGCGCCTCGCTTTTCGCCTTGGCGCTCGCAGCCCCTGTTGCCCACGCCCACCAGGCTGGCGACATCATCGTGCGTGCCGGCGCAATCACTGTTAATCCCAACGAGGACAGCAGTGACATCAAGCTCGACGGCACCAAGGTGTCCGGTACCAAGGCGACTCTGGATAGCGATACCCAACTGGGCCTGACCTTCGCCTACATGCTGACCGACCACATCGGCCTGGAGCTGCTGGCCGCCACGCCGTTCCACCACACTGTCGGCGTCAAGGGCCTCGGCCCAGGCCTGGATGGCAAGCTGGGCGATATCAAACAACTGCCACCGACCCTGTCGCTGCAGTACTACCCGATGGAACCAAGCTCGAAGTTCCAGCCGTATGCCGGTATCGGTCTGAACTACACCATGTTCTTTGACGAAGATCTGGACAGCAACCGCAAGGCCCAGGGCTTCAGCAACCTGAAAGTCAAAGACTCGTTCGGTCTGGCCGGCCAGCTGGGTATGGACTACATGATCACCGACCACTTCCTGGTCAACGCCGCGGTCTGGTACATCGACATCGACACCAAGGCCACCATGGACGGCCCGACCGCTCTGGGCGTCGGCAAGACCAAGGTCGACGTAGATGTCGATCCATGGGTCTACATGGTCGGTGTAGGTTACAAGTTCTAAGGCTGCGGGGCCTGGGAAAGAAAAAAGCGGCGATTAAATCGCCGCTTTTTTTATTCTTTGCCGAGCAATCGGGCCAGGCCAACGGCCAACGGCGTCGGCTGCGGGAACTCGAATCGCGCCAGCAGCCGCTGGTTGTTCGCCCGTGAGTGACGAATATCGCCAGAGCGCGCAGGCCCGTGACTGATCGCCGGCAACCCGCCCAGCACTGATTTGAGCGCATCCAGCAACTGATTCAGGGAAGTCGCCTGGTTCAGGCCGATGTTGATTGCCCCCTCTTCAACTTCCCGCAACTCCAGCGCCTGTACCATCACCGCGACCAGATCGGCGATATAGAGGAAATCACGGGTCTGCTCGCCATCACCGAACAGCGTGATGGGGGTGCCGCTCAAGGCGCGCTCGCAGAAAATGCTGATCACCCCGGAATACGGCGAAGACGGATCCTGGCGTGGCCCGAAGATGTTGAAGAAGCGGAACACCACCGGCTCCAGACCATGCTGGCGACGATAGAAGTCCAGGTATTGCTCACTGGCCAGCTTGTCCACGGCATAGGGCGTGAGAGGCGCTTTGGGGGCATCTTCCTCGACCGCCAGGCCTTCGCCGTTGTTGCCATAGACGGCCGCGCTGGAGGCAAACAGCACCCGCTTGATGCCATTGAGGCGCATGGCTTCGCAGACATTCAAGGTGCCGATGAAGTTGCTCTGGTGGGTTTTCACCGGGTCGTCCACCGAGGCCTGCACCGAGGCAACGGCGGCCAGGTGCACAACCGCCTGGCACCCCGCAACCGCGCGCTTGACCAGCTCAGCGTCGGCGACATCGCCTTCGATCAGCTCAAGCCTGGGGTTGGCCATTTGCAGATTGGCGGGTTTGCCGGTGGACAGGTCATCGAGAATCCGTACCGCGTAGCCTTTTGCCAGCAGCGCATCGCTCAGGTGAGAACCGATGAAGCCGGCGCCACCGGTGATCAGAATTGGGGCATCAGCCATGACGATAGAATCGATCCAGTAAGGGTGGCAAACCCGAGCGCCAGGCGCGGGGTTTGATACCGAAAGTGTGCAAAATTTTCTTGCAGGCCAGCACTGCATGTTGCGGTTCTTCGCTGGCATCCGGACGTGCGGCATGGGCCTGCGCGGTCGGTGCGGTAACAGCCAGTGGGTGCAGCTGCGCCGCTTCGGTGAGGATAGCCTGACCGAGCGCCAGCGGCGTGGTGGCTTCGTTACCGGCGTAGTGGTATGTCCCCCACAAGGGCGCTGCGCAATCGAGCTGCTTGAGCACCGAGAGAATCACCCGTGCGGCATCGTCCACCGGCGTTGGATTGCCCCGGCGATCATCGGCCAGGAGCAATTCCTGGGGCTGTTCGGCGCGGGTCAGAAAACGCCCGAGCACGCCATCGATGCTCTCGTCGAGCAACCAGCCAAAACGCAGCAGTACGTGCTGCGGGCAGGTCGCCCGTACGCTCTGTTCGATCCGCCACAGTGCCTGACCACGCAGGCCCAGGGGCACCGGCTCATCCTTCTCGCTGTAGGCGGTGGCGCGCGAGCCATCGAACACCCGGTAGCTCGAAGGCTGGACCAGAATGATGTTGTGGTGCTGGCACAGTTCAGCCAGGCGCTCCACCGAGCGCTCCTGCTGAGCCAGGCGCTTTTCGCTGACGGACTCGGCCTGGAACCAGTCGAAGTAATAGGCCAGGTTCACCAATGCGTCAGGGCGGGTGTCGTCCAGCAACTGGGTCAGGCTGGCCGGGTCCCAGCCGTGCTCTGGCGGACGCGGTGCCAGAAAGCCGATATCTTCCTCGGCCCCGAGACGAATCAGCGCTTGCCCAAGGGCATTTCCACCACCCAACAGCATCAGGCGCATTCGCATAGAGTCAGCAGATCCGGTCAGATTGATTGAGGAAAGGGCACATTTTGCGTTTTCCGGCAGGGGAAGTCCAACGCTGGCCTAGCTAACGCCTTATCTACGCAATTCGGCAAACGGCCTATAATGCGCCCGACACGAGCATCCTCGGCTTCTCAAGGCGACGTCCATGGAACTTGAAGCGGCTTCAGCACAACGTTCAACCTGGCAATACGATGAGCCCAGCCCCGGCGCTGAGCGGTTCATCAGCGAAACCTTCGACAGCTATCAACAACAGGCGCGGCTACTGATCCCCGACCAGGAGCGCGCAGCGCCGCTGTTCGTTGTCGGTGGCGCACGCTCGGACTTT
Source organism: Pseudomonas sp. GW821-FHT10B02 (assembly GCF_059415665.1). Lineage (NCBI taxonomy): Bacteria > Pseudomonadati > Pseudomonadota > Gammaproteobacteria > Pseudomonadales > Pseudomonadaceae > Pseudomonas > Pseudomonas sp. GW821-FHT10B02. The sequence goes on from NZ_JBWKNR010000011.1 coordinate 210,866, forward strand.
ACCCGCCTCAATCCCCTGCTCTACCGGCTACAGGCACTGGGTATCGGCTCACTGACCGCCAACCTGTCCGGGCACAGTCAGGCCAGCGAACCGGGTGCATTTGAACCTTCGCTGCGCACCAACCGCGAAGAAGCACTGCGCTTTCACCGGCATATCGCTGCACGTTGCCAGACCGTGATCGGTCATAGCCTGGGGGCGTCCATCGCCTTGAAGCTGGCGGCGCAGCAACCGACTGTGGATAAGTTGATCCTGATCTGTCCCGCCGTCTACCCCGACAGCGCCCATGACGCCCCTTTCGGCCCGGCCTTCACTGCGGCAATCAGCAAGCCCTATGGTTTTCTGGATTGCGACAGCTTTGAGTTCCTGCGCCAGTTCCACGGCCGGGTGTTGCTGGTGATGGGTGAGTTCGACGGGCTCAACTCCCAGACGCATGGCCAGGGTGCCGGCACTTCGGCCGGCACCTTGTGGCTGGCGGGCGCGCAGCGTTACAGCCCGATCCCGGAAGAAGTCACCCGCTCGCTGCTCAAATCCGTGCCGCCTCCAAACCTTCAGTGTCTGTTGCTCTCGAACTGCGACCACGGCGTTGCGGCACATCTGCGTAGCGCACCGTTAGTAGCGGATCAGGTGGCGCAGACCGTCGCGGAGTTCATCTTCGACGCCAGTTGATCACTCGATCTCGAACAAGCCGTTGCTGATCGGCCCGACGCTCAGGCGCTCGCGCACATCGTCATCGATGCGCGGATCGTCCGGGCGATACAGCTTCACCTGGCGGTAGGCGTTGATGCGGTTGATCTCGGTCCCCAGATACTCCCAGACCACCCGGGTGCAGGCCGGGGTGCGCCGATCGCCGCTGGACACCCCGGTTTTCAGGCCATTCAAACGGGTGATGCGGCTCTTGAAACTGGGGATCAGGATGGTCTGGCTCATTTCGTTCACCGTCAGCGACTCGTAGTCGATGAGAAACAGGCGATCCTGCAACTGAAAGGCCGCGCCCAGGTAGCGACAGCGTACCCAGTCCTCGGCTTGTACATCGGTACTGCTGGAGCGCTCCTGGCGTTCCTGGCGCTCGAACAGGAAGGTGCCACGCTCCTCGCGCAGGTGCACCAGCGACAGCAGGATCGAGCCCGGCACCGACATGCAGTTGGAGTATTCGAAGTAGTAACCGCAGTACCGCGACAGGTTGCCGCTCTGCTCACGCAATGGCCGCAGCAGTTCGCTCAGCGGATCTTCTTGCGGGGCGCTGACGCTGGCCGGATTGCGCGCCCCGATCAAGCGGGCGAACTGCTCAGGCGGCAAACCCAGCTCGTAATCCTCGACACCGAAGAAATCGCCGATGCGCTTGAGGTTGAACGGCGTCGGCTGACTTTGCCCGCTCAGGTACTTGTTGAACTGTGCCCGGTTGATCGACAGCTGCCGGCAAACCTCTGAGATAGAGCGGTAGTGACTGCAGGCGAGTTTGAGGTTGGTAGCAAGATTTTCGCTCATGCGAGCCGTTCCAGGTGATGCGATAGGCGCCAGTTTAGCATCAAGTCGCATCAACTCAGAGCAACCCGCGAAATTGTAACCATATTTATCTTGGCCAACCATGCGCCCCCATGGATACGACGCATCGACGTCTGTCCGGTTGTCTTTCATGCAAAGAATAAGAATCGAGGTCACTCCATGCTCGAAGCACTCAACGATTTCCTTTCGGGGAAACTCCTCATCGTGCTGATCGTCGGACTCGGCGGTTATTTCACCATCCGCTCGCGTTTTGTCCAGTTCCGCCATTTCGCTCACATGTTCGGCGTTTTCAAGGAATCCCTGCGTGGCCAGGCTGGCCAGCTGAGCTCGTTCCAGGCCCTGATGCTGAGCCTGGCCGGCCGCGTCGGCGCCGGTAACATTGCCGGTGTCGGTATCGCTGTCACCCTCGGCGGCCCAGGTGCGGTGTTCTGGATGTGGGTCACTGCCCTGGTGGGTATGTCCAGCAGCTTTTTCGAATGCACCCTGGCCCAGGTCTACAAGCGTAGCGACGGCGACGGCCTGTACCGTGGCGGCCCGGCCTACTACATCCAGCACGGCCTGAAGCTCAAGACCATGGCCGTGGTGTTCTCCCTCTTGCTGCTGGTGACCTACGGCTTTGCCTTCAATGGCCTGCAGTCCTACACCGTGACCCACTCGCTGCAGAACGCCTTCGGTTTCGCTCCCGAGCGCACCGGCATCGCTCTGGCCGTGCTGCTGGCGATCGTTTTCCTCGGCGGCATCAAGCGCATCGCCGCAGTCTCCGACCTGCTGGTACCGGTCAAGACCCTGGCCTACATCGGCGTAACCCTGTACGTGATCGGCAGCCAGATCGAACACGTCCCGGCCATGCTGGAAACCATCTTCAAGAGCGCTTTCGGTCTCGATCCGGCGTTCGGCGGCCTGCTCGGCAGCGCCATTGTCATGGGCGTGAAGCGTGGCGTGTTCGCCAACGAAGCGGGCCTGGGCAGTGCACCGAACGTAGCGGCTGTGGCTGCGGTGAAACACCCGGGCGCGCAAGGCGTGGTCCAGGCGTTCAGCGTGTTCCTCGACACCTTCGTGATCTGCACCTGCACCGCGTTGCTGATCCTGCTGTCCGGCTTCTACACCCCGGGTTTCGAAGGTGACGGTATCGTCCTGACCCAGAACTCCCTGGCCGCCGTAGTCGGTGACTGGGGCCGTCTGTTCGTCAGCGTGGCGCTGTCGCTGTTCGTCTTCACCTGCATCCTCTACAACTACTACCTGGGCGAAACCAGCCTGCAGTTCCTGACCCGCAACCGCCTGGTACTGCTGGGCTACCGCGCGCTGGTGCTGGCCCTGATCGTCTGGGGCTCGGTGCAGAACCTGTCCACCGTGTTCGCTTTCGCCGACATCACCATGACCTGCCTGGCCTTCGTCAACCTGATTGCCCTGGCCCTGCTGTTCAAGATCGGCCTGCGGGTAATGCGCGACTACGACGAGCAACGCAGAGCCGGTATCAAGCAACCAGTGTTTGATGCGCGCAAGTTCAGCGACCTGGATCTGGATCTGCAGGCCTGGCCGGTCAATCCGCAGACTGAGCCCAAGCCTGCAACCGGCGCCGCTGTCGCGCAGCCGCAGAACTGACATGCGCGCCGTCAACAACCTGCTGGTGCTCTACACCGGAGGCACCATCGGCATGCTCGAAACACCGCAAGGCCTGGCGCCAGGCGGTGGTTTCGAGGCGCGCATGCGCGACTACCTGGCGGCTCACCGCGAATCGCCAGGCATCCGCTGGACCTTGCGCGAACTGTCGCCGCTGCTCGACAGCGCCAACATGCAGCAGGCCAACTGGCTGGCGATGTGCGATGCGATTGTCGAAGCAGTGAAGAAGGATGGCCACGACGGCATCCTCGTACTGCACGGCACCGACACTCTGGCCTACAGCGCGGCAGCCCTGTCATTCCTGTTGCTCGGGCTGGACGTCCCGGTGGTACTGACCGGTTCGATGTTGCCGGCGGGCGCCGCAGACAGCGACGCCTGGAGCAATCTGTGCGGGGCCTTGAGCCTGTTCGAGTCGGGTGTCGAGAACGGCGTGCATCTGTATTTCGCTGGCCAGCTGTTGCATGGCGCGCGCGCCAGCAAGCTGCGCAGCGAAGCCTTTGATGCCTTTACCGCACTCCCGCGGTATCGCGAGGGTCAACGGGCCGAACAGGTGCCGGCGGTACTCACCTACTGCCAGCCTCGGGTTGCGGTGAACCTGGCTGTATTACCGGTCTTTCCGGGGCTGCAGGCAGCTCATGTGCGGGCGTTGATCGACAGTGGCGTCAAGGGTCTTGTGCTGGAATGTTACGGCAGCGGCACCGGCCCTTCCGATGATCAGGCCTTGCTCCAGGTCTTGAGTGATGCGCGCCAGCGCGGGGTACTGATGGTCGCCATCAGCCAATGCCCGCAAGGCAGTGTGAAGTTCGATACCTACGCGGCGGGCAGCCGGCTACGCGATGCAGGCCTGGTCTCGGCCGGCGGCATGACCCGCGAAGCTGCGCTGGGCAAACTGTTTGCGTTGCTGGGTGCCGGGCTGGATGTGGCGACCGCACAGCACTGGTTCGCCCTCGACCTGTGCGGGGAACGGGCGCAGTAGAAAATGGCGGAAGGCAGCGGGAGTCGAACCTGCCCGGGAACGGCTGCCGTCCCCAACCGGGTTTGAAGCCCGGCCGCGCCACCGGGCGCGATTGCCTTCCTTGAACTCAATGCCCCGGCGATTGTGCCAAAGCGTTGTCGGCCCGTACCTGACGCCGGTCACCGATGCGCCGGGTCAGGCCGATACGATCAAAATACTCCAGCACCTGAATGCTGCGCTTGCGGCCGATGCCCAGCACATCACGAAAGGCCACCACCTGCACCACCGGGTCATCACTGGCCAGCTGCAAGAGCATAGCTGCCATTTGTCGGATTGTGGCTTCAGGATAGAACAGATCGCGCACCACCTGATGCACCTGGCCCAGACGCGCCAACTTGCGCAGAAGCAGTCGAACCTGCGCCTCCTCTTGCCCCAGCGACCTGGCCAGATCACGCACCCAGGGCGGATCGAACCGGCCTTGTTCAAGCAGCGGGCGCAACTGCAGCCATAGCGTTTCATCCTCTTCGTTCAGGCGTACCTGATGTTCGGGCAAATGCAGCCAGGGGCCGTTGCCAACAATGGCGCCGCTGGCGAGCAACTCATCCAGCAGGCTGATAAAGGCCGGACGCTCCAACGGCAAGGCGGCAAAGCGGCGCAACCGATCCCGGTCGGGGCCGAGCTGATCGGGCTCCTGCTCATGCAAGTGCGCCAGCTGCTCTAGCACGGTTTGTTTCAGCGCCTGCCAGCGCGCCGCGGTAAACAGCAACGGGCCCTGACGCGTAGCGATGACCTGGACATCTGCCGGCAGTTTCCAGCTGCTGCGCAGACGGTTGAACTGACGCTCCAGGCGTTGTGGATCAAGACCGACCTCATCGTTGGCGAGTAGCGCCGGCAAGGCCTGCTCCAGGCTGTCGACGCTGGCCAGCGCCTGCAGCTGCGCCAGACGTGCCTCGCTGCGCCGTTGGCGCGCCGGGGCAAAAGGATCGAGCACCCGGCCGCCGCCAAGGGTGCGTTGCGCGCTATGGTCGCGTAGCACCAGGCGGTCGCCGTGCACCGCCTGCAGCGGCGCGTTGAGCTGCAACTGGGCAAACATGCGGCCGCCCGGCAGCAGATGTTCACCCTGCAGCAAGGCCACCCGCGCACTGACATCCTGGGTGCCCAGGTGCACATGCACCGGGCTGAAATGGGCAAAGCTGCGCACTTCACTGGCGAGTAACTGCAGTTCGATATCCACCCGTTGGGTCGGCCCGTGCAGCCACTCGGTGAGCAGCCAGTCGCCGCGGTGAATCTGCGCAAGCTCCAGGCGCTCGGCGCTGATGTTCAACGCCACCCGCTGCCCCGCCCATGCCTCGGGCACCGCCTGGTTCTGGGCATGCAGCCCGCGTACCCGCACCGGCTTTCCAGCCTTGCCCAGGAGCAGAGTGTCACCCAACTGCACCTGGCCATCGAGCGCGGTGCCGGTGACCACAATACCAGCGCCGGCCACCGCGAAAGCGCGGTCGATGGCCAGGCGAAAACCGCCGCGGCGGCTGCGCGCGCGGATCTCGCCCTGGGCATCGATCAAGGCCTGGCGCAGGGCATCGACGCCCTCGCCGGTGATGCTGGACAACGGGAATTGCCTAGCCCCGGCATAGGGCCCGGCCTCCAGCAAGCTACTGACTTGCGCCTGGACCTCGCGGACCCGACGCGGCTCGACGCGATCGCACTTGCTGATAGCCACCAGCAACCGGGGGATACCCAGCAATTGAACAATCGCCAGGTGTTCGCGGGTCTGCGGCATCACCCCGTCATCCGCGGCCACCACCAGCACCACCAGATCGACACCCTGGGCACCGGCCAGCATGTTGTGGATAAACCGCTCGTGGCCAGGCACGTCGATGAAACCGGTCAACGGTGCCCCTGCTTCCAGGCTGGCATAGCGATAGCCCAGGTCGATGGTCATGCCCCGTTCGCGCTCTTCCCGGCGTTGATCCCCCGCCTGGCCGGTCAGCGCTTCAAGCAAGGAGGTCTTGCCATGGTCGATGTGCCCTGCCGTGCCGACGATCACCTGATCGTCTCCAGCAACTGCAATTGCGTTAATTGCGCCAGCCAACCGGCCTCGTCATCCAGCTGCCGCAAGTCCAGCCACAGGGCGTCATCATCGATGCGCCCGAGTACCGGCACCGGCAGCTTGCGCAGTGCTTCCTCAAGGCTGCGCAGACTACGACCGCGCAGGCGCCTGGACAATTGAGGACGCAGGCACAGGGCGGCACTGGGTAAACGGGCCACCGGCTGGCTGCCGCTGCCGATCATGCTCTGCGCCGGAACTGCGGCGACGTCCCAGTCAGCACCCAGTACCTGCCCGAGTAACGGTGCCAGGCGTTCGGCCTGGGCCGCAATCTCCGGCTGGGGACGGGTCAACAGGCGCAGGCTGGGCAGCCGTTCAGCCAGCAGGTCGGGGTTACGGTACAGGCCCAATACCGCTTCCAGCGCCGCGAGGGTCAACTTGTCGACCCTGAGCGCACGCTTGAGCGGGTTCTTCTTGATCTTCGCGATCAGCTCCTTGCGCCCGACGATGATCCCGGCCTGCGGGCCACCGAGCAGCTTGTCGCCACTGAAGGTGACGATGTCCGCGCCATCATCCAGCGCCTGGCGCACCGTCGGTTCGGCGGGCAGCCCCCAGCGTGTGAGGTCAAGCAAGCTGCCGCTGCCCAGGTCTTCAAGCAATGGCAAGTCATGCTGGTGAGCCAGTTGCGCCAGCTCCCGGGTGGCAACCTGGGTAGTGAAACCCTGGATGCTGTAATTGCTGCAATGCACCCGCATCAGCAGGCCGCTGCGCGGGCCGATGGCTGCTTCATAGTCGCGGACATGGGTACGGTTGGTGGTACCGACTTCATGCAGTTTGACCCCGGCGCGGGCCATGATGTCCGGAATGCGAAAGGCGCCGCCAATCTCGATCAGTTCGCCACGGGAGATGATGCCTTCCTTGCGCGCCCCCAGGCTGTTCAGCGCCAGCAATACGGCTGCCGCATTGTTGTTGACCACCGTGACCGCCTCGGCGCCGGTCAGCTCACGGATCAGCCCTTCAATCAGGTCATCGCGGTCACCGCGCTTGCCGGTGGCCAGATCGTATTCAAGGTTCAGCGGATAGCGCGCGGCCATTTGCACCGCGTCGATCGCTTCCTCGGGCAGCAACGCCCGGCCAAGGTTGGTGTGCAGGACCGTACCGGTAAGGTTGAACACCCGCCGTACCTGGCTGCGGTGCTGGGCTGCAAGCCGTTCGCCGGCGCGACCGGCAAGCACTGCCGGAGCCAGTTCTGCACCGTCTAGCTGGCCGAGTCTGGCCGGATCGCGCAGGTCGTCGAGCAGCTGGCGCAAAGTAGCCAGTACGGCGTCGCGCCCATAGCGCTCAATCAGCGGCTGGCAGGCGGGGTGGCGCAGCAGGGTGTCGATGGAGGGCAGGCGTGTCGGGAGTTTGGCGAGGTTGGAGGGCATTAACGAGATTACCTTCAACAGGGTGGACCAGTTCGCGGGGCAAGCCCGCTCCTACAGGTGAAGGGGGCTCTGTGGGAGCGGGCTTGCCCCGCGATGGCAGCGGCACAAAACCTGAGTGTAGACGCTGGGATCACTCCCCTCCGGGCGCCAGCATCAGATTCGGCGCCAGCCGCTGATAGCCCTCCTGATCCAGGCGCAGATCCAGCGCCAGGCTTGCCAGATCAGCAGACAGCGCCTCGGCATCAGCGTCGCACTCCAGATAGATCTGCTTCAGATAGCTCTTGCACCCCGGGCAACACTCGGCACGCAGCGGCGCCTTGCCGGCGGCATGGCGATCGTCCTCGAGGTTGAAATAAGTCAGCCCCTTGCTCTGCTCGCAGTAGATGCACTTGACCCGCACCACATGCCACTCACACGCGCACAGCGAGCACACCAGATAGCGCAGGCCGTTGTACTTGCCGCGATGGCGGATCACCCCGGCCATCGGCGGCGACCCGCAGGCCGGGCACTGGCAAAGACTGTCGCCAGCCTTGAGCTCGGTGCTCGCAAGGCTCAGCAGCCAATGGCTCCAGGCCGCCTGCAACGCGGCACCGAGAAACGGCACCAGCGCCGCTGGCACGGCGCTGAACTGCCCGGTCAGCAAGGCGATGCCCCAGAGCTTGCGTTGCTCGGCACTGGACGCGCTCAAGGCGCTTACGGCAGCCAGCAACTCAGCGCTGGCAGGCGTCGGGTAGCGCTGCAACAAGGCGTCAAGATAAGCCAGCCACTGCCCTTCACGTACCAGACTGTCGGCAGCCAGCGGTGGCAAGCCGTGCTCGGCACACAAACGCTGACGCTCTGTCTCGGCAGGCGCCGCCACCGGTGGTTGATCGAGCAGGCTCTGCTGGATTCGGCACAGGCCGGCAATCAGCCGCAGGTAGTCACCCAGGGCATTGCCCTCGGCGAGGGCGTCCAGTCGTGCCGCGCGCAACGTAAAAAGATTCGCTGGCGGCAGATAGAGAAGCGGCGGCGAGCTGGCCGCCGCTTCGATCTGCCCAGGTTCAAGAATGGTGCTCAAGTGGTCATCCTTTTTTTCTGATCTGCGAGTCTGGTGGGTCCTCGCGGGTCACTTCCCGATACCATAGCTCATGGTGCTTTTTCGCCCAGGCGCGACTGACCCAACCATGCAGCATCGCGCTGACCGAGCCCTTGATCCAGACCCCGGCGTAGATGTGCACGATGATGCTCAGCACCAGCACGAAAGCGGCCAGCGCGTGCAGCAAAGTCGCCAGGCGGATCGAACCGATACCGAAGTACTGGCTGAACCAGGCCCGCCAGATCACGATGCCACTGAGCAGCAGTACCAGCATGCACAACAGCAGGGTCCAGAACAGCAGCTTCTGCCCGGGGTTGTACTTGCCGATAGGTGGCACGCCCTCCTCTTCGTTGCGCATCACCCGGTCGATACGCCTGAGCCAAAGACGATCATTGGCGATAAAGAAATTCGCCCGCCAGAAGCGCAGTACCAGGAAGAGAAAGAATACGAACATCAGCACACCGATAAACGGGTGCAAGATGCGCGTCCACGGCCCGCCACCGAACAGATGGCTGAGCCAGAACAGCGCCGGGTGAAACAGCGCCAGCCCCGACAATGCAGCCATGATGAACAGGATTGCCACCAGCCAGTGGTTGCTGCGCTCGTTGGCGTTGTAGCGCAGGATGGGTTTGTCTTTCATGGCCGCTCCTCCCCTTGCCCACCCGGTTTGTGCGGGTCATACACATGCACGGCGGGATCGACCACATGCACACTGGTGTCCGCTGCACTCGGATGCTCGTCCTCCTCGACCCGGTTCGGGCCTATGCGCACATAGTGGAAGAACCCGGCCAGCACCGCCGCGCCCATGGCCAGCAGCGCCAGCGGTTTGCTCACCCCTTTCCACAGCCCAACCAGCGGGCTGATCACCGGCTGGTCCGGCAGGCCCGCGTACAGCTTCGGTTGGTCGGCATGGTGCAGCACGTACATTACATGGGTGCCGCCGACGCCATCCGGGTCATACAAGCCGGCGTTGTCGAAGCCCCGCGACTTGAGGTCGACAATGCGTTCGGCGGCGTGCTCCTTCATGTCCTCCTTGCTGCCGAACACGATCGCCCCGGTCGGGCAGGTCTTCACACAGGCGGGCTCCAGCCCTACCGCGACGCGGTCGGAACACAAGGTGCACTTGTAGGCTTTGTGATCCTTCTGCGATATCCGCGGAATGTTGAACGGGCAACCGGTGATGCAGTAACCGCAACCGATGCAGTGGTCCTGGTTGAAGTCGACGATGCCGTTGGCGTGCTGGATGATCGCGCCTGGGCTCGGACAAGCCTTCAGGCAACCGGGCTCGGCGCAGTGCATGCAGCCGTCCTTGCGGATCAACCACTCCAGGTTACCGTCGGCATTTTCATGCTCGGTGAAGCGCATCAGGGTCCAGGTCTCGGCCCCCAGGTCATGCGGGTTATCGTAAGTGCCGTAGCTGTGCCCCACCTCGTCACGCAACTCGTTCCATTCCGAACACGCGACCTGGCAGGCCTTGCAACCGATGCACTTGGTGGTGTCGATCAGCTTGGCCACCTCCTCCTGCTGGCGGATCGACGGCGGCGCCGTGGTGGTGGCCGAACGGGCGATGATGTCTTGGCTAGCCATCAGATTTTCTCCACGTTGACCAGGAACGACTTCGATTCCGGCGTTTGCGTATTGCCGTCACCGAGGAACGGCACCAGAGTGTTGGTCAGGTAGCCATGCCGGGTCACCCCGGTAAAGCCCCAGTGCAACGGAATACCGATCTGGTGCACGGTCTGGTTGTTGACCTGCAACGGACGAATCCGCTTGGTCACCACCGCTACCGCCTCGATATGCCCACGCTTGCTGCTGACGCGCACCCGGTCGCCGGCGGCGATGCCCTTCTCCTTGGCCAGTACCTCGCCGATTTCGACAAACTGCTCCGGCTGGGTCACGGCGTTGATCGGGCAATGCTTGGTCCAGAAGTGGAAGTGCTCGGTCAGCCGGTAGGTGGTGGCGGCGTAGGGGAAGTCCTTGGCTTGCCCCAGGGTGTCCCATACCGAATCGAACACCCTGCCTGCCGGGTTGCTGGTGGCCTTCTTGTTGTTCGGGTGCAACGGGTTGACCCCGATGGGCGTTTCGAATGGTTCGTAATGCTCCGGGAACGGCCCTTCGGCCATCTTGTCCAGGGCAAAGAAACGCGCCACGCCCTCAGGGTTCATGATGAACGGATTCATCCCTGCTTCCGGTGCCACGTCGGCCTTGAAGTCCGGCACATCGGTACCGCCCCAGGCCTTGCCGTTCCACCACACCAGCCGTTTGTTCGGCGACCAGGGCTTGCCCTGCACATCAGCCGACGCCCGGTTGTAGAGAATCCGCCGGTTCGCCGGCCACGCCCAGGCCCAACCGAGGTTCTGCTTCATGCCGAACGGATCAGCGTTATCGCGCCGGGCCATCTGGTTGCCCTGCTCGGTCCAGCTGCCACAGAAAATCCAGCAGCCGGAAGCCGTACTGCCATCGTCCTTGAGCTGGGCGAATGCGGCCAGTTGCTGCCCGGCCTTGATGGTCGCGCCGCTGGCATCGGTGACATCGGATACCGCGTAACCGCTGAACTCCTTGGCGATTTCTTCCGGGGTCGGCTCGTGCGCTACCTTGTACGGCCAGTTGAGCTTGAGGATCGACTCGGCCCAGGCCCCGCCCTCGCGCTGGTAACGCTCGCGCAGGCGCAGGAACAGCGCACTCATGATCCACACGTCGGTTCGGGCCTGACCCGGCCCTTCCGCGCCCTTCCAGTGCCATTGCAGCCAGCGGCTGCTGTTGACCAGCGAGCCGTCTTCCTCGGCAAAGCAGGTAGTGGGCAGGCGAATGACTTCAGTCTGCACGTTCGCCGTATCGACATCGTTGTACGGCCCGGCATTGCGCCAGAACTCCGAGGTCTCGGTCGCCAGCGGGTCCATCACCACCAGCCACTTAAGCTTGCTCAGCGCGGCGGTGACGCGGTTCTTGTCAGGCAAGGCGGCAATCGGGTTGAAGCCCTGGCAGAAGTAACCGTTGACCTGGTCCTTGGCCATCATGTCGAACATCTTCAACACGTCGTAGCCCGGAATATCCAGCTTCGGCAGGTAATCAAAGCCCCAATGGTTCTCGGCGGTGGCGTTGGCACCGTACCAGGCCTTCATCAGGCTGACATGGAACTTGCCGTAGTTCTGCCAGTAGGACAGTTGCCCTGGCCGCAGCGGCTTCGGCGCGCGTTTGGCGATGTAGGTGTCGTAGTCCTGCTCGGCATCCGACGGCAGGGTCAGGTAGCCCGGCAGCAGGTTGGACAACAGCCCCAGGTCGGTCAGCCCCTGGATATTGGAGTGACCGCGCAGGGCGTTGACCCCGCCACCGGGCATGCCGACGTTGCCCAGCAGCAACTGGACCATCGCCGCACTGCGGATGATCTGCGAGCCGATCGAGTGCTGGGTCCAGCCCAGGGCATAGAGGATCGTCATGGTCTTGCCCGGTTGCGAGCAGGTGGCGATCTCTTCCCAGACCTTGCGCATGCTGTCCACCGGCATGCCACAGATCTGGCTGGCCAGCTCCGGCGTGTAGCGGCTGTAGTGCTGCTTCATCAGCTGGTAGACGCACTGTGGGTCTTGCAGGGTCGGATCGACCTTGGCAAAGCCGTCTTCACCGAGCTCGTAACCCCAGCCGGACTTGTCGGTGTAGCTGCGTTTGTCGGCGTCGTAGCCACTGAACAGACCATCTTCAAAGCCATAGCCAGCTTTGACGATGAACGCCACGTCGGTGTAGTTGCGTACGTATTCGTGCTGAATCTTGTCTTCGCTCAGCAGGTAATTGATCAGCCCGCCCATGAAGGCGATATCCGTGCCGGTACGGATCGGCGCGTAATAGTCGGCTACCGAAGCGGTTCGGGTAAAACGCGGGTCGACCACGATCAGCCGGGCCTGGTTGTGCGCCTTGGCCTCGGTCACCCATTTGAAGCCACAGGGATGGGCTTCTGCAGCGTTGCCACCCATCACCAGGATCAGATTCGCGTTGGCGATATCGGTCCAGTGATTGGTCATGGCTCCACGGCCGTACGTCGGGGCAAGACTTGCCACCGTCGGGCCATGTCAGACACGTGCCTGGTTATCGAACCCCAGCATGCCAAGACTGCGAACGACCTTGTGGGTCATGTAGCCGGCTTCGTTGGAGGAAGCCGAAGCGGCCAGAAAGCCGACGCTCAACCAGCGATTGACCGTCTGGCCCTGGGCGTTCTTCTCGATGAAGTTGGCGTCGCGATCGGTCTTCATCAGATCGGCGATGCGATCGAGCGCCTCATCCCAGGACACCCGCGTCCATTCCTTGCTGCCCGGCTTGCGTACCTGTGGATACTGCAGGCGGTTGGGGCTGTGGATAAAGTCGAGCAGACCGGCGCCTTTCGGGCACAGCGTGCCGCGGTTCACCGGATGGTCGGCATCGCCTTCGATATGGATGATGTTCTGCGCAACGTTCTTGGCCGCATCACCCTGGCTGTACATGATCAAACCACAGCCAACCGAGCAATAAGGACAGGTGTTGCGGGTTTCTTTGGTATGCGCCAGCTTGAAGTGACGCACCTGCTCGGCGAAGGCCGGTGTCGGGGCCATGCCCAACGCAGCCAGGCTCGAACCTCCAAGGCCGATAGCGGCGACCTTGAAGAACTGCCGACGGTTGAGATCCATCGTGCACTCCTGATCAGGTGGCGGACGCGCGGGACGTTGCCGGCGTCTCTTGAACGATCACGGTGGCGACTTTTACTGCAGGCGCCAGTTGATACTGTAGTCAAGATTTCTGCTGTCAGGGTGAAGAGGATGGGATTTTTGAACCTGATTTGCTCCCAATATTCTGTTTAAACGCCGCCGATATTCAAAATTGACATAAAAACTATCATTTTTACCAGTAAACATTTTTTTTGCCTACGACATACTTCAGCCGCACCCAAGGCAATTGAAACTTACAACGTCAGTTGCAATCGCCACACTTTTGCAGCAAGGAGCTACAGCAATGGTAGACGACAACTCTCTTCCTTCTTACGGCTACACGTTTGATGATGTCGATCGCACCAAGGCAGCAGGCAAGGAGAAACAGCAAGCCCATCAGTTCACAGTCGATATCGACATTTCCATGCGCCAACATTATGCCGCCAACTTGAAGGCCCTAAGCAAAACGCTGTACCCGATGATGTATGCAGAAGCAACATTTGCGGGTGGTCGTTATACATTTTGCGTTGATGAACACACCACCCTTGTGAGTCAGGAGTCAAACCCGATTTATACACAGCTCAAAGCTATTGCGCATATCCCACTTGCCATTTACGCAATTATTTTCCCCTATGCCGATTACTCTACTAATGGGCAATGGCTTGAGCCTTTACGTGTATTTTTAGGCCAAGTAACCCTTGTGGAGAAAAACTTGGAAGCTCTTGGAATAGCCGAGCCAGCACAAACGGCCAGCCGAAAGATTGTGGCCCAAGCCATAGATTTTATGAATAAATTGATAGCCGCCAAGGAAATTGACATGCAAAAGTACAAAGACTTTTGCGAAGTCATAGGTGAAGAGTTGATAACTAATCAGACTTACGCGGCAGAAGATCAAGCAAAGGTAATGCTTGGCTACTTAATAAAGTGGAAAAATCAAGTCGGCAAGGACACTTGGGATAAGATGTACGTAGTATGCCAGTGCATTTGGACTGCTTCAAAAAGCAGCGTTCACGAACAAATCATCAAATCCACAATGGAGACTGCAAAGCACAAAACAAACGTCATTATATCCGAAGCGGCCTCAACCTTGGACGACGCTAAGCTACTGCTCGCGCGTATCCTCGCCGACCGTGCGCTGGCAGCCAACGTGTTTAAATTTGCACCGAACACAGACTCCGCTCGGAATGCCTACTTTATTTCGACTGAATACGACCTGTTGTCAGATTCAATGCAAGCCGCATTACTCAAATTACGCGAACAGTCCGTTAACAAACAATCTGGATGTCCAGCCGGGCACAGCTGACACGGTAGCGGGACCCGCAATGAGCAAATGAGCGACCTCGTGCGCACAGTTACACAAAAGCCCAGCGTTGAAGACCAACACCGGGCTTTTTCACATTACCTCACGCGCTACAGCTTAGAACGGAATATCGTCATCAAAGCTATCGAAATCCGGAGCTGGCTGCGGTGCGGCCTGTTGCGGCGCTGGGCGCTGCTGCGGTGCCGACTGCTGTGGACGCGGAGCCTGTTGGCGTGGCGCCTGGTTGTAGTTGTTGCCGCCCTGCTGCTGAGAACCGTCCTGGTTCTGCGGACGACCGCCGAGCAGCTGCATGGTGCCCTGCATGTCGACGATGATTTCGGTGGTGTAACGCTTGATGCCGTCTTTTTCCCACTCGCGGGTCTGCAGTTTGCCTTCGATGTAGACCTGCGAACCTTTGCGCAGGTACTCGCCGGCGATCTCGGCAACCTTGCCGAACATCGAAACGCGGTGCCACTCGGTGCGCTCGACCTTCTGGCCGGTTTGCTTGTCGGTCCACTGCTCGCTGGTAGCCAGGCTCAGGTTGGTCACGGCGTTACCGTTGGGCAGGTAGCGGACTTCGGGATCCTGACCGCAAGTACCGACCAGAATGACTTTGTTAACCCCACGGGCCATAACGTTCTCCTAGGCTTCGCACGCTGCGGAGGCCGGGTTTACCAGGCGCTCCAGGGTCGTGCGATCCAAAATTTGTGTATCAAGTTTGATATAGATGGCGGACTCATCGGCCACCACCACTGCGTCGGTCACACCCGGTACGGCCAGCAGCCGTTCGGTCAGTCCCGCTTCGCGGACCGCCTCGGCCGACAACGGCATGCGCAGGCTGGTCACGTACGGCGGCTCTCGCATGCTCAGGGCAACGATCCACCACACTGCACACAAAGCGGCACAGCCGAGGAACACCGTACTCAGGCCACCGTGCTGGAACAACCAGCCACCGAGAATTCCTCCCAGCGCGGCACCAAGGAACTGGCTGGTGGAGTACACCCCCATGGCCGTGCCCTTGCCGCCGGCGGGCGACACCTTGCTCACCAGCGAAGGCAAGGATGCCTCCAGCAGGTTGAAGGCAGTAAAGAATATCACGGTGCCTATCACCAGTTCGTGCAAGTTGTCTGCCGACAGCCAGAAATACAGCTCGGTCAGCACTAAAACACTGACCGCGCCCAGCAGGACACGTTTCATCTTGCGCTTTTTTTCGCCGTAGATGATGAACGGGATCATTGCAAAAAATGAGACCAGCAAAGCCGTCAGGTACACCCACCAATGCTCTTCCTTGGGCAGGCCACCGCGCTCGACCAAGGCCAGGGGCAAGGCGACGAAGCTGGCCATCAGGATCGCATGCAGGACGAAGATACCGACATCCAGGCGCAGCAGGTCGGGGTGACGCAAGGTCGGTCCCAAGGCTTGCTTGGCGACGCCAGATTCGCGGTGCTGCAACGCCCCGTGCGACGCCGGCACGACGAAGGCGATCAGCGCCATGCCGACCACCGCCATGGCGGCCGTGGCCAGGAACAGCCCGGACAAGCCGAAGGCACGGGTCAGCAAGGGGCCAACCACCATGGCCACGGCAAACGACAAACCGATGCTCATGCCGATCATGGCCATGGCTTTGGTCCGGTGCTGCTCGCGGGTAAGGTCCGAAAGCAGCGCCATCACTGCCGCCGAAATCGCCCCGGCACCTTGCAGGATACGTCCGGCAATCACCCCCCAGATCGAATCGGCCTGGGCCGCCAGCACGCTGCCCAGGGCAAAGATCACCAGGCCCAGGTAGATCACCGGACGACGACCGATGCGATCGGAAATGACCCCGAACGGAATCTGCAGGAATGCCTGGGTCAGGCCATAGGCACCAATGGCCAGGCCAATCAGCGCCGGCGTGGCGCCAGCCAGGTCCATGCCATAGGTCGCCAGCACCGGCAGGACCATGAACATGCCCAGCATACGGAAGGCGAACACCAGGGCCAGGCCGCCTGCGGCGCGGGTTTCGCTGCCACTCATGCGTTCGCTGTGGGGATCGTGCATGGATAAACCTCGTGTGAACCGGCGGCGATTCTACCAGTCCGATCGCGTAACGGCATATACGTGACGCTTTGCCGCGTACTGGCAGGGAGCCGTATACTCAACCGTTTATGCCCGCCAAGCGAGGCCGCAGTGGACAAGATCCTGATTCGTGGGGCACGGACCCACAACCTGAAGAACATCGACTTGACCCTGCCCCGGGACAAGCTGATCGTTATCACCGGCCTGTCCGGTTCCGGCAAGTCGTCGCTGGCCTTCGATACCCTGTACGCCGAAGGCCAGCGCCGCTATGTCGAGTCGCTGTCGGCGTATGCCCGGCAGTTCCTGTCGATGATGGAAAAGCCTGACGTCGACACCATCGAAGGACTGTCGCCAGCAATTTCCATCGAGCAGAAGTCAACTTCGCACAACCCGCGTTCGACTGTCGGCACCATCACCGAGATCTATGACTACCTGCGCCTGCTCTACGCCCGCGTCGGTACCCCACGCTGCCCGGACCACGACATTCCGCTGGAGGCGCAGACCGTCAGCCAGATGGTCGATCTGGTGCTGGCCCAGCCCGAAGGCAGCAAGCTGATGCTGCTGGCCCCGGTGATTCGCGAACGCAAGGGCGAACACCTGGCCGTCTTCGATGAACTGCGCGCCCAGGGTTTCGTCCGTGCCCGGGTCAACGGCAAGCTGTTCGAGCTTGATGAACTGCCCAAGCTGGATAAACAGAAAAAGCACACCATCGAAGTGGTGGTCGACCGTTTCAAGGTCCGCGAAGACCTCCAGCAGCGCCTGGCCGAATCCTTCGAAACCGCGCTGAAGCTGGCCGACGGTATTGCTCTGGTCGGCTCGATGGATGACGAACCGTTCGAGGAGATGATCTTCTCGGCGCGCTTCGCCTGCCCGATCTGCGGCCATGCCATCAGCGAGCTGGAACCCAAGCTGTTCTCCTTCAACAACCCGGCGGGCGCCTGCCCGACCTGTGACGGGCTAGGGGTCAAACAGTTCTTCGACACCAAACGCCTGGTAAACAGCGAACTGACCCTGGCCGAAGGTGCGATTCGCGGATGGGACCGGCGCAACGTTTATTACTTCCAGATGCTCGGCTCACTGGCCGCGCACTATGACTTCAGTCTCGAAGTGCCCTTCGGCGAGTTGCCGACCGAACAGCAGAAAATCATCCTGCATGGCAGCGGCAAGCAGAACGTCGACTTCAAATACCTCAACGACCGCGGCGACATCGTCAAGCGTTCGCACCCGTTCGAAGGCATCGTGCCGAATCTGGAGCGGCGCTACCGCGAGACCGAGTCGGCGACCGTGCGCGAAGAGCTGGCCAAGTTCCTCAGCACCCAACCCTGCCCGGATTGCCGTGGCACGCGCTTGCGCCGTGAGGCGCGGCACGTCTGGGTCGGTGAAAAGACCCTGCCGGCTGTAACCAACCTGCCAATCGGTGATGCCAGTACCTACTTCGGCGGATTGAAACTGACAGGGCGTCGCGGTGAAATTGCCGACAAGATTCTCAAGGAAATCTGTGAGCGCCTGCAGTTCCTGGTCAATGTCGGCCTCGACTACCTGACCCTCGACCGTAGCGCCGATACCCTGTCTGGCGGTGAAGCCCAGCGTATTCGTCTGGCCAGCCAGATCGGCGCCGGCCTGGTCGGGGTGATGTACATCCTCGACGAACCGTCCATCGGCCTGCATCAACGCGACAACGACCGCCTGCTGGCTACCCTCAACCACCTGCGCGATATCGGCAACACGGTGATCGTCGTCGAACACGACGAAGATGCCATTCGCCTGGCCGACTACGTTGTGGATATCGGCCCCGGTGCCGGTGTGCATGGTGGCCAGATCGTTGCCGAAGGCACACCGGCCGATGTCATGGCCCATCCTGATTCGCTGACCGGCAAATATCTGTCCGGGCGGGTGAAAATTGCCGTACCGGCCAAGCGCACGCCACGCAACAAGAAGCTCTCGCTCAAGCTCAAGGGCGCACGTGGCAACAACCTGCAGAATGTCGACCTGGACATCCCGATCGGCCTGCTGACCTGCGTGACCGGTGTTTCCGGCTCGGGCAAGTCGACCCTGATCAACAACACCCTGTTCCCCCTCAGTGCCACGGCCCTGAATGGCGCCAGCACCCTCGAGGCGGCGCCGCATGACAGCTGTGACGGTCTGCAACACCTGGACAAAGTCGTGGATATCGACCAGAGCCCGATCGGCCGTACGCCACGCTCGAACCCGGCGACCTACACCGGCCTGTTCACCCCAATCCGTGAGCTGTTCTCCGGCGTGCCAGAGTCCCGTTCCCGTGGTTACGGTCCAGGGCGCTTCTCTTTCAACGTCAAAGGCGGACGCTGCGAGGCCTGCCAGGGCGACGGTCTGATCAAGGTCGAGATGCACTTCCTGCCTGACATCTACGTGCCCTGCGACGTGTGCAAGAGCAAGCGCTACAACCGCGAAACCCTGGAGATCAAGTACAAGGGCAAGAACATCCACGAGGTCCTGGAAATGACCATCGAGGAAGCCCGCGTGTTCTTCGACGCGGTGCCGGCACTGGCGCGCAAGCTGCAGACGCTGATGGATGTCGGCTTGTCGTACATCAAACTGGGGCAGTCGGCGACCACCCTCTCCGGTGGTGAGGCACAGCGGGTCAAGTTGTCGCGCGAGCTGTCCAAGCGCGATACCGGCAAGACCCTGTACATCCTCGACGAGCCGACAACAGGCCTGCATTTCGCAGATATCCAGCAGTTGCTCGATGTACTGCACCGCCTGCGCGACCACGGCAACACCGTGGTGGTGATCGAGCACAACCTGGACGTGATCAAGACTGCCGACTGGATTGTCGACCTGGGCCCCGAGGGCGGCTCCAAGGGGGGGCAGATCATTGGTTGCGGTACACCGGAAGAAGTGGCCGAGATGAAGCAGTCGTATACAGGCTACTACCTCAAACCGCTGCTGGAGCGTGACCGGGCCTGAGTCAGGCCCGTTACAACAGAAACAAAAAAGCCCCGCACTGGCGGGGCTTCTTTTTGTTCCGGGAAAATTACATCTGCGACTGCAGGTAGTTCTCCAGGCCGATGGACTTGATCAGGCCCTGCTGCTTTTCCAGCCAGTAGGTGTGATCTTCTTCAGTGTCGGCCAGCTGCAGGCGCAGGATGTCACGACTGATGTAGTCCTTGTGCAGTTCGCACAGCTCGATGCCTTTGCACAGTGCGGCGCGCACCTTGTACTCCAGGCGCAGGTCGGCAGCGATCATTTCCGGCACGGTTGCACCCACATCCAGGTCATCCGGGCGCATGCGTGGAGTGCCTTCGAGCATGAGGATACGACGCATCAGGGCATCAGCGTGCTGGGTCTCTTCTTCCATCTCGTGGTTGATACGCTCGTAGAGCTTGCTCAAGCCCCAGTCTTCGTACATCCGCGAATGGATGAAATATTGGTCACGTGCCGCCAGTTCGCCCGTCAGCAACGTGTTGAGATAATCGATTACGTCCGGGTGACCTTGCATCGCCCTGCCTCTCCCTGTGTGAAAGTTATAGTTTGAACCAGGATGCCCGGAAGGTCACTTGGAATCGGGCATAAATGTGCAAAAAAGCGGGTAAACGGTAGTGATATTCATTGAAAAACCGCCCAAATGAGGGCGGTTCTTCTTATCACTTCGACTTAGGCGAGATTTATGCCCAAAGCCTTGGCAATCCCCTCTCCATAGGCCGGATCGGCCTTGAAGAAGTGCTGCAACTGACGCTGAACGACATCCTCGGAAACCCCGGCCATGGCCCCGGCAATGTTGTTGATCAGCAGGGCCTTCTGCTCGGCGTTCATCAAGCGGAACAGTGCACCGGCGTGGCTGTAGTAATCGGTATCTTCGCGATGATCGTAACGACCGGCAATACCATTGAGCTCCAGCGCAGGCTCGGCAAACTGCGGCGCCTGCTTCGGCGCATTGCCGTAACTGTTCGGTTCGTAGTTCGGTGCCGCACCACCATTACTGCCAAACGCCATGCTGCCGTCACGCTGGTAGGTGTTCACCGGGCTGCGTGGGGCGTTTACCGGCAGTTGCTGATGGTTGGTACCAACGCGATAGCGGTGGGCGTCTGCATAGGCGAATACGCGGCCCTGGAGCATGCGGTCGGGCGACAAACCGACACCTGGGACCATATTGCTCGGCCCGAATGCAGCCTGCTCGACCTCGGCGAAGTAGTTGAGCGGGTTACGGTTCAGCTCCAGCTCGCCGATTTCGATCAACGGGTAGTCCTTCTGCGACCAGGTCTTGGTCACGTCAAAGGGGTTCTCGTCGCGGCTGGCCGCCTCTTCTTCGCTCATCACCTGGATGCACACCGCCCATTTCGGGAAGTCGCCGCGCTCGATGGCTTCGAACAGGTCAC
The DNA here is from genome assembly GCF_059415665.1 of Pseudomonas sp. GW821-FHT10B02. Lineage (NCBI taxonomy): Bacteria > Pseudomonadati > Pseudomonadota > Gammaproteobacteria > Pseudomonadales > Pseudomonadaceae > Pseudomonas > Pseudomonas sp. GW821-FHT10B02. The sequence continues at coordinate 231,873 of NZ_JBWKNR010000011.1, forward strand.
GCTGAGCGTAATCAGGATCAGTACCCGCCAGGCGCGCTGCCTCGGCGGGCGCCAGGTTCTTGATGCCCTGCTTGGTCTTGAAGTGCCATTTGACCCAGGTGCGTTGGCCGTCGGCATTGATCAGACTGTAGGTGTGGCTACCAAAACCATGCATGTGACGGTAGCCGTCTGGAATGCCACGATCAGAGAACAGGATGGTGACCTGATGCAGCGCTTCAGGCGAATGCGACCAGAAGTCCCACATCGCCTGCGCACTTTTCAGGTTACTTTGCGGCAGACGTTTCTGGGTGTGGATAAAGTCGGGGAATTTCAGCGGATCACGAATGAAGAACACCGGGGTGTTGTTACCTACGATGTCCCAGTTGCCTTCCTCGGTATAGAACTTCAGGGCGAAACCCCGCGGATCACGCTCGGTATCCGCCGAACCACGCTCGCCACCCACAGTAGAGAAGCGCAGGAAGGTTTCGGTCTGCTTGCCGACAGCGCTGAACAGCTTGGCGTAACTGTACTGGGTGATATCCCGGGTTACCGTGAAGGTGCCATAGGCTCCCGAGCCCTTGGCGTGTACACGACGCTCAGGGATGTTCTCGCGGTTGAAGTGGGCGAGTTTTTCAAGCAGGTGGAAGTCATCCAGCAATAACGGCCCCCGCGGCCCTGCGGAGCGTGAGTTCTGGTTATCGGCAACCGGTGCACCGCTGGCGGTGGTCAGTGTCTTGGTCTGGCTCATGCGCTATCTCCCTATCGGTCCTTACGGTCTGAAACTGCCGGCTAATCGGCCTGGAATGAGTATCGACCAGAACTATGACAGCAACAAATTCATTACCTGACTTGGATCAATAGATTGTTTCAATACATGCAGACACAAAAAACCGGGCACTAGGCCCGGTTCTTTGTTTCAGACTGACGTCTTATTCAGCAGCTTCTACCGAGCCACCGACAGGACGATCAACCAGCTCGACGTACGCCATTGGTGCGTTATCGCCAGCGCGGAAGCCGCACTTGAGGATACGCAGGTAGCCGCCCTGACGGGTGGCATAGCGCTTGCCCAGATCGTTGAACAGCTTGCCGACGATTTCTTTCGAACGGGTACGGTCGAAAGCCAGACGACGGTTAGCTACACTGTCTTCCTTGGCCAGGGTGATCAGCGGCTCGGCAACGCGGCGCAGTTCCTTGGCTTTTGGCAGGGTAGTTTTGATCAGCTCGTGCTCGAACAGCGACACCGCCATGTTCTGGAACATAGCCTTGCGGTGAGAGCTGGTACGGCTCAGGTGACGTCCACTTTTACGATGACGCATGATTCATTCCTTACCAAACACTACGTTCGGTGATTACGACGATCAGGCAGTCGCCTTGTCGTCTTTCTTAAGACTTGCAGGCGGCCAGTTGTCGAGGCGCATGCCGAGGGACAGACCACGGGAGGCCAGAACGTCCTTGATTTCAGTCAGGGACTTCTTGCCCAGGTTCGGAGTCTTCAACAGTTCTACTTCGGTGCGCTGAATCAGATCGCCGATGTAGTAAATGTTCTCCGCCTTAAGGCAGTTGGCCGAACGTACGGTCAATTCCAGATCGTCAACCGGACGAAGCAGGATCGGATCGATCTCGTCTTCCTGTTCGACTACCACAGGTTCGCTGTCACCTTTGAGGTCGACGAACGCAGCCAGCTGCTGTTGCAGGATGGTTGCAGCACGACGGATAGCCTCTTCAGGATCCAGGGTACCGTTGGTTTCCAGATCAATAACCAGCTTGTCCAGGTTGGTACGCTGCTCGACACGGGCGTTTTCCACCACGTATGCGATACGGCGAACCGGGCTGAACGAAGAGTCAAGCTGCAAGCGACCAATGCTGCGGCTTTCGTCTTCATCGCTCTGACGCGAATCGGCCGGCTCATAACCACGACCACGAGCTACGGTGAGCTTCATGTTCAGGGCGCCGTTAGACGCCAGGTTAGCGATTACGTGATCGGGGTTAACGATCTCGACATCATGATCCAGCTGAATATCGGCAGCGGTAACCACCCCCGAACCCTTTTTCGACAAGGTCAGCGTAACTTCGTCACGACCGTGCAGTTTGATAGCCAGGCCTTTCAGGTTCAACAGGATTTCAATGACGTCTTCCTGTACACCTTCGATTGCCGAGTACTCGTGGAGTACACCGTCAATCTCGGCCTCGACTACTGCACAGCCAGGCATAGAGGACAACAGGATGCGGCGCAGCGCGTTGCCCAGGGTATGGCCAAAGCCACGCTCGAGAGGCTCGAGCGTGATTTTAGCGCGGGTTGGACTGACGACCTGCACATCGATGTGGCGGGGCGTCAGGAACTCATTTACCGAAATCTGCATGGATGCACCTATTTTCTAGCCCTTACTTGGAGTAGAGCTCGACAATCAGGCTTTCGTTGATGTCGGCGGACAGGTCGCTGCGAGCAGGAACGTTCTTGAAAACGCCCGACTTCTTAGCAGCATCCACATCAACCCACTCAACGCGGCCACGCTGGGCGCACAGTTCAAGGGCTTGAACAATGCGCAGCTGGTTCTGCGACTTCTCGCGAACCGCGACCACGTCACCCGGACGAACTTGGTAGGACGGAATGTTTACAGTCTTGCCGTTGATGCTGATCGCTTTGTGCGAAACCAGCTGACGGGATTCGGCACGAGTAGCGCCAAAGCCCATACGATAAACGACGTTATCCAGACGGCATTCGAGCAGCTGCAGCAGGTTCTCGCCGGTTGCACCCTTCTTGGAGGCTGCTTCCTTGTAGTAACCGCTGAACTGACGCTCGAGAACGCCATAGATGCGACGTACTTTTTGTTTCTCGCGCAGCTGGGTGCCGTAGTCGGACTGACGGCCACGGCGCTGGCCGTGGATACCTGGGGCTGCTTCGATGTTGCACTTCGATTCCAGAGCGCGAACGCCGCTCTTCAGGAACAGATCGGTGCCTTCACGACGAGACAGTTTGCATTTTGGACCAATGTAACGTGCCATTTATCTGTCTCCTGATTACACGCGGCGCTTCTTCGGCGGACGGCACCCGTTATGCGGGATTGGCGTCACGTCGGTGATGCTGGCGATCTTATAGCCACAACCGTTCAAAGCACGAACAGCGGACTCACGACCTGGACCTGGACCCTTGACGTTGACGTCGAGGTTCTTCAGACCATATTCCAGCGCAGCTTGACCAGCACGCTCAGCAGCTACTTGAGCAGCGAACGGGGTGGACTTGCGGGAACCGCGGAAACCCGAACCGCCGGAGGTAGCCCAGGACAGAGCGTTACCTTGACGATCGGTGATGGTCACGATGGTGTTGTTGAAAGACGCGTGGATGTGGGCGATGCCATCAACCACTGTCTTTTTGACTTTTTTACGAGGACGAGCAGCAGGTTTTGCCATTTCTAAATTCCTGTCGATTCGCTGGTGCGATTACTTGCGGATCGGCTTACGCGGGCCCTTACGGGTACGCGCGTTGGTCTTGGTACGCTGACCGCGTACTGGCAGACCCCGACGATGACGCAGGCCGCGGTAGCAACCCAGGTCCATCAACCGCTTGATTTTCATGTTGATGTCACGGCGCAGATCACCTTCGGTGATGTACTTCGCAACTTCAGTACGCAGCGATTCAACCTGCTCGTCGCTCAGATCCTTGATCTTAGCGGCTGGGTTGACCCCAGTCTCTACACAGATTTTCTGTGCAGTAGTGCGACCAACACCATAGATGTAGGTCAGCGAGATAACAGTGTGCTTGTTATCTGGAATGTTGACGCCTGCAATACGGGCCATTCAGTGGGACTCCAATTGACAGCTACCTACGCCCCGGAAGCCAAGAAATAGGGCGCGAGATAATATCGCTGTAGAAACAAATAATCAACCCAGCAGCGCACTAGCTGCTGGGTTTGTAGCGCAAATCACACTCAGCCTTGGCGCTGCTTGTGACGTGGTTCCGCACTGCAAATTACTCGAACAACACCTTCGCGGCGAATAATCTTGCAGTTACGGCACAGCTTTTTCACCGATGCACGAACTTTCATCACCAACTCCTCGAACCTTAAGGGTCTCTCAGCGCAGCAAACCGCTGCCACCGTAGCCTTTCAGGTTGGCTTTCTTCATCAGGGATTCGTACTGGTGCGAAACGAGGTGCGATTGTACTTGGGACATGAAGTCCATCACAACCACTACCACAATCAGCAACGAGGTCCCGCCAAGGTAGAACGGAACGTTTGCAGCAACCACCAGGAACTGGGGAAGCAGACAGACGGCCGTCATATAAAGAGCACCGAACATGGTCAAGCGGGTCAGAACGCCATCAATGTAGCGCGCCGACTGCTCACCTGGACGGATGCCCGGAATAAAGGCACCGGACTTCTTCAGGTTCTCCGCTACGTCTTTCGGATTGAACATCAACGCCGTATAGAAGAAGCAGAAGAAAATAATCCCTGCACTAAACAGCAGAATATTCAACGGCTGACCAGGAGCGATCGACTGCGAGATGTCCTGCAACCAGCCCATACCTTCGGACTGACCGAACCAGGCACCCAGCGAAGCCGGGAACAGCAAGATGCTGCTCGCGAAAATGGCAGGAATAACGCCCGCCATGTTCACTTTCAGCGGCAAGTGGCTGGTCTGCGCAGCGAAGACCTTGCGGCCCTGCTGACGCTTGGCGTAGTGAACGGCGATACGACGCTGACCACGCTCAATGAACACCACAAAACCGATAATCGCTACTGCCAGCAAACCGATAGCGACCAGAGCGAAAATGTTGATATCGCCCGTACGTGCAGACTCGAAAGACTGCCCGATTGCTCTCGGAAGACCGGCGACGATACCTGCGAAGATCAACATCGAGATACCGTTGCCTACACCGCGCTCCGTGATCTGCTCACCCAGCCACATCATGAACATTGCGCCGGCCACAAAAGTGGACACCGCAACGAAATGGAAGCCAAAGTCAGCAGAAAACGCCACGCCCTGACCGGCCAGACCAATGGACATGCCAATGGCCTGGACCAGCGCCAGGATTACGGTGCCGTAGCGGGTGTACTGGCTGATCTTGCGACGGCCAGCTTCACCTTCCTTCTTCAACTGCTCCAGCTGCGGGCTGACGGCGGTCATCAACTGCATGATGATCGATGCCGAAATGTACGGCATGATCCCCAGTGCAAAGATGCTCATCCGTTCCAGCGCGCCGCCGGAAAACATGTTGAACAAGCTAAGAATGGTCCCCTCATTCTGTCGAAACAGTTCCGCCAGCCGGTCCGGGTTAATACCTGGAACTGGGATGTGTGCGCCTATCCGATAGACGATGATCGCCAGAAACAGAAAACGCAGACGAGCCCAAAGTTCAGACATCCCGCCTTTGCCGAGCGAAGAGAGAGCACCTTGCTTAGCCATTTATTCCTCGAACTTGCCGCCAGCTGCTTCGATAGCCGCACGCGCACCTTTGGTGGCTGCGATACCCTTGATGGTGACTGCGCGAGTAACTTCGCCCGACAGCATGATTTTCACACGCTGTACGTTCTGATTAATCACGTTGGCATCCTTCAGGGATTGCACGGTGACAACGTCGCCTTCCACTTTGGCCAGCTCGGACAGACGCACTTCTGCGCGGTCCATGGCTTTCAGGGAAACGAAGCCGAACTTCGGCAGACGACGGTGCAGCGGCTGTTGACCGCCTTCAAAGCCTGGAGCGATGGTGCCACCGGAGCGGGAGGTTTGACCTTTGTGACCACGGCCACCAGTCTTACCCAAACCACTACCGATACCACGACCCGGACGATGCTTCTCGCGACGGGAACCCGGCGCTGGACTCAGATCATTGAGTTTCATCGATTAACCCTCGACGCGCAGCATGTAGTAAGCCTTGTTGATCATCCCGCGGTTCTCGGGAGTATCCAGGACTTCTACAGTGTGACCGATGCGGCGCAGACCCAGACCCTTAACACACAGTTTGTGGTTAGGGAGACGGCCGGCGGTGCTTTTGATCAGCGTTACTTTAACGGTAGCCATGATCAACGGATCTCCTCAACGCTCTTGCCGCGCTTGGCAGCAATGGACTCAGGAGATTGCATAGCCTTCAGACCCTTGAAAGTGGCGTGAACCACGTTTACTGGGTTGGTCGAGCCATAGCACTTGGCCAGGACGTTCTGAACGCCAGCAACTTCCAGGACGGCACGCATTGCGCCACCGGCGATGATACCGGTACCTTCAGAGGCAGGCTGCATGTACACCTTCGACGCGCCATGGGCGGACTTGGTGGCGTACTGCAGGGTGGTGCCGTTCAGGTCAACCTGAATCATGTTGCGGCGAGCAGCTTCCATGGCTTTCTGGATCGCAGCAGGTACTTCGCGCGATTTGCCACGGCCGAAACCAACACGACCCTTGCCATCACCTACCACGGTCAACGCGGTGAAAGTGAAGATACGGCCGCCTTTTACGGTTTTGGCAACGCGGTTAACTTGAACCAGCTTCTCGATGTAGCCTTCGTCGCGCTTTTGATCGTTATTTGCCATAACTTAGAACTCCAGCCCGCCTTCACGAGCAGCATCAGCCAGCGCCTTGACGCGGCCGTGGTACTTGAAGCCGGAACGGTCAAAGGCAACTTGAGATACACCGGCGGCTTTCGCGCGCTCAGCTACCAGCTTGCCAACCTTAGTGGCCGCGTCGATGTTGCCGGTGGCGCCATCACGCAGTTCTTTGTCCAAAGTCGAGGCGCTGGCCAGGACTTTGCTGCCGTCGGCCGAAAGGACCTGGGCATAGATGTGCTGCGAGGAGCGGAACACGCAGAGACGCACGACTTCGAGTTCGTGCATTTTCAGGCGTGCTTTGCGAGCGCGACGCAGTCGAGTAACTTTTTTGTCGGTCATTTGCTAGGCCCTACTTCTTCTTGGCTTCTTTACGACGGACGACTTCGTCCGCGTAACGCACACCCTTGCCTTTGTACGGCTCTGGTGGACGGAAGTCGCGGATTTCAGCGGCCACCTGACCTACCAGCTGCTTGTCGATGCCCTTGATCAGGATATCGGTCTGGCTTGGGGTCTCAGCGGTGATACCCGCTGGCAGTTCGTAATCCACTGGATGCGAGAAGCCAAGCGCCAGGTTCAGCACGGTGCCTTTGGCTTGTGCTTTGTAACCAACACCGACCAGCTGGAGCTTACGCTCGAAGCCTTGGCTTACGCCTTGGACCATGTTGTTAACCAGGGCACGGGTGGTACCGGCCATTGCGCGAGTTTGTTGATCGCCATTGCGAGCAGCGAAACGCAGCTCACCAGCTTCTTCAACGACTTCTACGGACGAGTGAACGTTCAGTTCGAGAGTGCCCTTGGCACCCTTCACCGAAAGCTGTTGGCCGACGAATTTGACTTCGACACCGGCTGGCAGCTTAACGGGGTTCTTAGCGACGCGAGACATGCTTATCCCCCCTTAGAACACTGTGCAGAGAACTTCGCCGCCGACACCGGCAGCGCGCGCAGCACGATCAGTCATCACACCTTTGTTGGTGGAGACGATAGACACGCCCAGACCGCCACGTACTTTCGGCAGTTCTTCGACGGACTTGTACTGACGCAGGCCTGGACGACTTACGCGCTTGACTTCCTCGATGACCGGACGGCCTTCGAAGTATTTCAGCTCGATGGAAAGCGATGGTTTTACTTCGCTGCTGACCTGATAGCCAGCGATGTAACCTTCGTCTTTCAGAACTTTGGCTACCGCAACCTTCAGAGTCGACGAAGGCATGCTTACGACGGACTTTTCAGCCATCTGGGCATTACGGATGCGAGTTAGCATGTCCGCTAACGGGTCCTGCATACTCATGGGCTAGACGCTCCTGATACAAGAAAAATTAGCCTCTCGGCTACTACAGTCGCCTGAGCGCGCCAGATCAAAAAACCCGGGCTCAGGAGAGCCGGTCATTCTAGACAGTTCCCAGAAACGAAACAAGCCCCAGAAGGGGCTTGTTTCGTTGCAAAGTCACCGGTGGTCGGAAGATTGCTCTTCCGCCACCTGGACGCTGCCGGTACGTCTTACCAGCTGGCTTTAACCAGACCTGGAACGTCACCGCGCATTGCTGCTTCACGCAGCTTGTTACGGCCGAGGCCGAACTTGCGGTAAACGCCGTGTGGACGACCGGTGATGCGGCAGCGGTTACGCAGGCGCGAAGCGCTGGCGTCACGTGGCTGCTTCTGCAGAGCTACGACAGCGGCAAAACGCTCTTCTGGAGTTGCTTCCAGATTCACGATGATCGCTTTCAGCTCGGCACGCTTCTTGGCGTACTTGGCAACAGTGAGCTGACGCTTCAGCTCACGGTTTTTCATGCTCTTCTTGGCCATTTTCCTACTCCAATCAGTTGCGGAACGGGAATTTGAAAGCACGCAGCAGAGCGCGGCCTTCGTCATCGTTCTTGGCAGTGGTGGTCAGGGTAATGTCCAGACCGCGCAGAGCATCGATCTTGTCGTAGTCGATTTCCGGGAAGATGATCTGCTCTTTCACGCCCATGCTGTAGTTGCCACGACCATCGAAGGACTTGGCATTCAGGCCGCGGAAGTCGCGAACCCGAGGCAGGGAGATCGCCAGCAGGCGGTCCAGGAATTCGTACATACGATCGCGGCGCAGAGTAACTTTAACGCCGATCGGCCAGCCCTCACGGACTTTGAAGCCCGCGATGGATTTCCGAGCGAAAGTCACAACGGCTTTCTGACCGGTGATCTTCTCCAGGTCAGCAACAGCGTGTTCGATGACTTTTTTGTCGCCGACAGCTTCGCCCAGACCCATGTTCAGGGTGATCTTGGTAACGCGCGGAACTTCCATCACGTTCGCCAGCTTAAGTTCTTCCTTAAGCTTCGGAGCAATTTCCTTCCGGTAAATCTCTTTCAGTCGTGCCATGGTCTTCTACCTAGCAGTGTTCAAGCATCAACCGCTTTTTGGGTCGACTTGAAGACACGAATTTTCTTGCCGTCTTCTACTTTGAAACCAACGCGGTCAGCCTTGTTGGTTTCGCCGTTGAAAATGGCGACGTTGGAAGCGTGCAGTGGCGCTTCTTTCTCGACGATACCGCCTTGTACGCCCGACATCGGGTTAGGCTTGGTATGACGCTTCACCAGGTTGATCCCACCAACGACCAGACGGTCGTCAGCGAGAACCTTGAGCACCTTACCGCGCTTACCTTTGTCTTTGCCGGCGATCACGATGATCTCGTCGTCACGACGAATCTTTTGCATGTCGGATCTCCTTACAGCACTTCTGGGGCGAGCGAGACGATCTTCATGAACTTCTCAGTACGAAGTTCACGGGTCACTGGCCCAAAGATACGGGTGCCGATCGGCTCTTGCTTGTTGTTCAACAGAACAGCAGCATTGCCATCAAAGCGGATGATGGAGCCGTCAGCACGACGGACACCGTGGCGAGTGCGGACTACAACAGCAGTCATCACTTGGCCTTTCTTCACTTTACCGCGCGGAATTGCTTCCTTGACGGTTACCTTGATGATGTCACCGATGCCGGCGTAACGGCGGTGCGAACCGCCGAGAACCTTGATGCACATGACGCGACGAGCGCCGCTGTTATCGGCCACATCGAGCATGGATTGAGTCTGAATCATAAAATTTCTCCGACCCTTAGCCCTTAGACTTCAACAGCGCGTTCGAGAACTTCAACCAGTGCCCAAGCTTTGGTCTTGGCCAGCGGACGAGTCTCACGGATGGAGACCTTGTCGCCGATATGGCACTGGTTGGTTTCGTCGTGCGCGTGCAGCTTAGTCGAACGCTTAACGTATTTACCGTAGATCGGGTGCTTTACGCGACGCTCGATCAGTACGGTGATGGTTTTGTCCATCTTGTCGCTGACGACACGGCCAGTCAGCGTACGGACGGTTTTTTCAGCTTCAGCCATGATCACTTACCTGCCTGCTGGTTGAGCACAGTTTTCACGCGAGCGATGTCACGCTTAACTTGCGAGAGCAGGTGCGACTGCCCCAACTGGCCAGTTGCTTTCTGCATGCGCAGATTGAACTGGTCGCGCAGCAAGCCGAGCAGTTGCTCGTTCAGCTGCTGTGCTGATTTTTCACGAAGTTCATTCGCTTTCATCACATCACCGTCCGCTTAACAAAGGAGGTGGCGAGAGGCAACTTTGCAGCTGCCAAGGCGAAAGCCTCACGCGCCAGCTCTTCAGAAACACCCTCGATCTCGTACAGGACTTTGCCTGGCTGGATCTGGGCAACCCAGTATTCCACGGAACCTTTACCTTTACCCATCCGCACTTCGAGAGGCTTCTTGGAGATCGGCTTGTCCGGGAACACACGGATCCAGATTTTACCGCCACGTTTTACGTGACGGGTCAGAGCACGACGTGCCGACTCAATCTGGCGGGCGGTGAGACGACCGCGAGCAACAGCTTTCAGAGCAAACTCGCCGAAGCTGACTTTGCTACCGCGCAGTGCCAGACCACGGTTGTGGCCAGTCATCTGCTTGCGGAATTTTGTACGCTTTGGTTGCAACATTTGGCGTACCCCTTACTTAGCAGCTTTTTTACGAGGCGCTGGTGCTTGTGGTTTCAGTTCTTCTTGGCGACCACCAATAACTTCGCCTTTGAAAATCCAAACCTTCACACCGATCACACCGTAAGTGGTGTGAGCTTCGTAAGTGGCATAGTCGATATCAGCACGCAGGGTGTGCAGCGGCACACGACCTTCGCGATACCATTCAGTACGTGCGATTTCAGCACCACCGAGACGACCGCTCACCTGGATCTTGATGCCTTTGGCACCAATGCGCATGGCGTTCTGTACGGCGCGCTTCATGGCGCGACGGAACATCACACGACGCTCCAGCTGCTGAGCTACGCTCTGAGCAACCAGCATACCGTCGAGTTCCGGCTTGCGGATCTCTTCGATATTGATGTGCACAGGCACACCCATTTGCTTGGTCAGGTCCTGACGCAGTTTTTCAACATCTTCACCTTTCTTCCCGATAACGATACCTGGACGAGCGGTGTGGATGGTGATGCGTGCAGTTTGAGCCGGACGATGGATATCGATACGGCTAACGGACGCGCTTTTTAGTTTGTCTTGGAGGTACTCACGCACATTCAGATCTGCGAGCAAATAGTCCGCATAAGTCCGACCGTCTGCGTACCAGACGGAGGTGTGCTCCTTGACGATTCCCAGGCGAATGCCAGTGGGATGTACTTTCTGACCCATCTGATCGACTCCGTTACTTGTCCGCAACCTTGACAGTGATATGGCAAGACCGCTTGACGATGCGATCAGCGCGGCCTTTGGCACGCGGCATGATGCGCTTCAGCGAACGCCCTTCGTTGACGAAAACGGTGGAGACCTTCAGGTCATCAACGTCTGCGCCTTCGTTATGCTCGGCGTTGGCTACGGCCGACTCGAGGACTTTCTTCATGATTTCAGCGGCTTTTTTGCTGCTGAAAGCCAACAGGTTGAGCGCTTCGCCCACCTTCTTCCCGCGGATCTGGTCGGCGACCAAGCGGGCTTTCTGGGCGGAGATTCGAGCGCCCGACAACTTAGCGGCTACTTCCATTTCCTTACCCCTTAACGCTTGGCTTTCTTGTCAGCCACGTGCCCACGATAAGTGCGGGTACCGGCAAACTCGCCCAGTTTATGGCCGACCATGTCTTCGTTCACGAGAACTGGGACGTGTTGGCGACCGTTGTGTACCGCGATGGTCAGACCGACCATTTGTGGCAGGATCATCGAACGGCGCGACCAGGTCTTAACTGGTTTGCGATCGTTCTTTTCCGCCGCCACTTCGATCTTCTTCAGTAGGTGAAGATCGATAAAAGGACCTTTTTTCAGAGAACGTGGCACTGTCGTATCCCTCTATTTACTTGCGACGACGGACGATCATGTTGTCGGTACGCTTATTACCACGAGTCTTCGCGCCCTTAGTCGGGAAGCCCCATGGCGATACCGGATGACGACCACCGGAGGTACGACCTTCACCACCACCATGTGGGTGGTCAACCGGGTTCATGGCAACACCACGAACGGTTGGGCGAACGCCACGCCAGCGTTTGGCACCGGCTTTACCCAGCGAACGCAGGCTGTGCTCGGAGTTCGAGACTTCACCCAGGGTCGCACGGCATTCAGCCAGGACTTTACGCATTTCACCGGAGCGCAGACGCAGGGTCACATAGACACCTTCGCGAGCGATCAGCTGAGCCGAAGCACCAGCGGAACGAGCGATCTGAGCACCTTTACCCGGCTTCAGTTCGATGCCGTGAATGGTGCTACCCACTGGAATGTTGCGCAGTTGCAGGGAGTTGCCTGGCTTGATTGGAGCCAGAGCACCTGCGATCAGCTGGTCGCCAGCAGCAACGCCTTTAGGGGCGATGATGTAGCGGCGCTCGCCGTCTGCGTAGCACAGCAGTGCGATGTGAGCAGTACGGTTTGGATCGTATTCGATACGCTCGACAGTGGCGACGATGCCATCTTTGTCGTTGCGACGGAAATCGACCATACGGTAATGCTGCTTATGACCACCACCTACGTGACGAGTAGTGATGCGGCCATTGTTGTTACGACCACCAGACTTCGACTTCTTCTCGAGCAGCGGTGCGTGAGGAGCGCCTTTATGCAGCTCCTTGTTGACCACCTTGACCACGAAACGGCGGCCAGGGGAAGTCGGTTTGCATTTAACGATTGCCATGATGCACCCCTTCCTTACTCAGCACTGCTGCTGAAATCGAGATCTTGGCCTGGCTGAAGGGAGACGATCGCCTTCTTCCAGTCATTGCGCTTGCCCAGACCACGTGCGGTACGCTTGGTTTTACCCAGAACGTTAACAGTCGACACGTTTTCGACTTTTACGCCGAACAGGCCTTCGACAGCTTTCTTGATTTCCAGCTTGGTTGCGTCAGTAGCAACCTTGAATACGAACTGGCCTTTTTTCTCAGCCAGAACGGTAGCCTTCTCGGAAACATGCGGGCCAAGGAGGACTTTAAATACGCGTTCCTGGTTCATCCCAGCAGCTCCTCGAATTTCTTCACGGCCGACACAGTGATCAACACTTTGTCGTATGCGATCAGACTGACCGGATCGGAACCCTGTACGTCACGTACGTCGACGTGCGGCAGGTTACGAGCAGCCAGGTACAGATTCTGATCAACAGCGTCAGAAACGATCAGTACGTCGCTCAGACCCATGCCGTTCAGCTTGTTCAGCAGGTCTTTGGTTTTCGGTGCTTCAACAGCGAAGTCCTGAACCACGACCAGACGGTCGGTACGCACCAGCTCAGCGAGGATGGAACGCATTGCTGCGCGGTACATCTTCTTGTTGAGCTTCTGCGAGTGGTCTTGAGGACGAGCTGCGAAAGTGGTACCGCCGCCACGCCAGATTGGGCTACGGATAGTACCGGCACGAGCGCGGCCAGTACCTTTCTGACGCCATGGGCGCTTACCGCCACCAGCAACGTCGGAACGGGTTTTCTGCTGCTTGGTGCCCTGACGGCCGCCGGCCATGTAGGCCACGACTGCTTGGTGAACCAGCGTCTCGTTGAATTCGCCACCGAAAGTCAGTTCGGAAACTTCGATCGCTTGAGCGTCATTTACATTTAGTTGCATGTCAGCTTCCCCTTAACCGCGAGCCTTGGCAGCCGGACGCACAACCAGATCACCGCCAGTAGCGCCAGGAACGGCACCCTTGACCAGCAACAGATTGCGTTCAGCGTCGACGCGCACTACTTCCAGGGACTGAACGGTCACGCGCTCGGCGCCCATATGACCGGACATTTTCTTGCCCTTGAATACACGACCAGGAGTCTGGCACTGGCCGATAGAGCCCGGGACGCGGTGGGAAACGGAGTTACCGTGGGTGTTATCTTGACCGCGGAAGTTCCAGCGCTTGATGGTACCGGCAAAGCCTTTACCTTTCGACTGACCGGTAACATCTACCATTTGGCCAGCAGCGAAGATTTCTGCATTGATCAAGTCGCCAGCCTGGTAGTCGCCTTCTTCAAGACGGAACTCCCAGACACCGCGACCAGCGGCAACGTTCGCTTTAGCGAAGTGACCTGCTTGAGCAGCAGTCACGCGCGAAGCACGACGCTCACCAACAGTGACTTGCACTGCACGGTAGCCATCGGTTTCTTCGGTTTTGAACTGGGTGACGCGATTCGGCTCGATCTCAATGACCGTGACCGGAATGGAGACACCTTCTTCGGTGAAAATACGGGTCATACCGCATTTACGACCGACTACACCAATAGTCATGTTGTAAACCTCATGAGTGTACGGGGCTTTCACCCGCTATGGCCGCCCATTTCAGAGCGTTACACGACTAAGACCGTGTCTTAGCCGAGGCTGATCTGCACTTCCACACCGGCCGCAAGATCAAGCTTCATAAGAGCATCAACGGTTTTATCCGTTGGCTGGACGATGTCCAGAACGCGCTTATGAGTACGGATCTCGTACTGGTCACGCGCGTCTTTGTTGACGTGCGGGGAGACCAGAACGGTGAACCGCTCTTTACGGGTAGGCAGTGGAATTGGACCACGCACTTGAGCACCAGTACGTTTCGCGGTTTCCACGATTTCCTGGGTGGATTGGTCGATCAGGCGATGGTCGAAAGCCTTCAACCTGATACGGATTTGCTGATTTTGCATTGGATTTCAGACTCCAGGCTGCTATTCCCACCGGGCGCACTACGCCCGTTAAAAGGAGGCGTGATTCTATAGACGCCCCTATTGGGTGTCAACCCAATAAAAAAAGCCCCCGCTGAGCGGGGGCTTTTTCAACCTATCGAGAATTACTCGATGATTTTGGCTACGACGCCAGCGCCGACGGTACGACCGCCTTCACGGATAGCGAAACGCAGACCATCTTCCATTGCGATGGTTTTGATCAGAGT